>NZ_JBFSUX010000021.1:0-72414 GCF_041467595.1 Vibrio sp. 10N.247.311.13
GAGCCCGTAGAGGACTTTCACCTCCTAGATCAACGCCATGCTCGGCGCACAACAAAAACGCCCGCTACTGAGTAGCGGGCGTTTTTTTAAATCTGAAGAGTCGATTACTCTACTTCATCCATTTTACCAAGAAGGTTACGGATGCGATCTTGCCATGCTGAATGCTCTTCCTGCATTTGCTGAGTTTTTTGCTCTAGCTCGTGACGGCTTGCTTTAAGCTCACCAGCTTCTGTTGCTAGTGCTTGTTTCTCTTCTTTAAGCTCTTCCACTTCCATTTGAAGAAGTGCAATTGTATCTACTGCTGTTTGAATTTTTGCTTCTAGCTGCTCTAGTACTTCAAAAGACATTCTGGCCTACCTTTAAGTTATCCGTTTGATGGTGAAGGTTCACTCCACTTATTTCTCCATTCTACTCAGCAGAGCAAGGATAAACACTCAATATATTCGATATTTTGCGCCATTCGATGAAAAAAACAGCACTTTTTACCGAATATTGACGTGAACGATTACCGCCACAACGGCAAACCGATTATTTTGATGAATAATAACTGTTTTCCACTGCGAATTGATCGAGAGCAATCTCCAAAAAACAAAAAGGCAAACGTTTCCTTTTGGATATGGTAAAATTCGCCGCGAAATTTCTATTCCCCCTTTGAAAATTTTGGAGTCCGCATGAAACGCGATTTAGCAATGTCATTCTCTCGTGTCACAGAAGGTGCAGCACTAGCTGGTTACAAGTGGCTTGGCCGTGGCGATAAAAACGCTGCAGATGGCGCTGCTGTAGAAGTAATGCGTAGCCTATTAAACAAAACCGAAATTAGCGGTGAGATTGTTATCGGCGAAGGTGAAATCGATGATGCACCTATGCTATACATCGGCGAAAACGTAGGTGTGGGCGGCGACGCTGTCGACATCGCAGTTGACCCAATTGAAGGGACACGCATGACAGCAATGGGCCAATCAAATGCATTGGCTGTATTGGCTGCGGGCGAAAAAGGCAGCTTCCTTAAAGCGCCTGATATGTACATGGAAAAGTTGGTTGTTGGCCCTGGCGCTAAAGGCGTGATTGACCTAGAACTGCCACTAACAGAAAACCTAGAAAACATCGCTAAAGCACTAGGTAAAACACTTGATACTCTAGTCGTAACCACGCTTGCTAAGCCTCGTCATGATCAAGTCATCGCCGACATGCAAGCAATGGGCGTTCGTGTATTTGCTGTGCCAGACGGTGATGTTGCGGCTTCTATCTTAACCTGTATGCCAGACAGTGAAGTAGACGTCATGTACTGCATCGGCGGCGCACCTGAAGGTGTGGTCTCGGCGGCGGTAATTCGCGCACTCGACGGCGACATGCACGGTCGTCTTCTACCTCGCCACGAAGTGAAAGGCGACACAGAAGAGAACCGCAAGCACGGTGAACTTGAACTTGAGCGCTGCGCAGAAATGGGCGTAACGGCGGGTATCGTATTGAAGATGGAAGACATGGCACGCAGCGACAACGTTGTATTCTCAGCAACAGGCATCACTAAGGGTGACTTGCTAGAAGGTATTTCTCGTCAAGGTAATATCGCAACCACAGAAACCCTGCTTATCCGTGGCCGCTGCCGTACAATTCGCCGCATCAAATCTATCCACTACCTAGAGCGTAAAGATCCAGAAGTAGTAGGTCATATCCTGTAAGCCTAAATTCGGTGAAACAGAATATTCCAAGGCTGATACCTAGTATCAGCCTTTTGTTTTATTAGCGCACCAGAATCTGACCATGGCAGCCAATAGAGTAAAACACTATCTATAGAGTAAATTATCATCAATATAGTAAATGGTTTGCTTTATAAACACCTTGCCTCATAATAGTAAGGTTCATTAGGTAGGGATAGTATGAAAACAAGCGACAGAATCTTACAGACCATTAAGCGTCAAGGCGCGGTAACCGCGAAACAACTGTCAGAAGAATTTGGCATGACGACAATGGGGGCAAGGCAACATCTGCAAAGCCTGGAAGATGACGGTATTCTTGCGTTTCATGATGTGAAAGTGAAAGTGGGTCGCCCGACTCGCCACTGGTCCCTGACTCAACAAGGTCATAACCAATTTTCAGACCGACATGGTGAACTCACCATTCAAGTGATTGATGCTGTCGAGAATCTATTTGGTAAAGAAGGGCTGGCTAAGGTTGCTGCCGAGCGTGAACAACACACTCTTAAGCAGTATCAAACTGCGCTGTCTGGCTGTGATTCACTCATCAGCAAGCTTAAAAAACTCACCCAGCTTCGTGAAGACGAAGGCTACATGGCTGAGCTTCAAGAACATGATGATCACTACATCTTGATTGAGAACCACTGCCCTATCTGTAAGGCTGCAACTCGCTGCCCTAGCCTGTGCCAATCTGAGCTCAACGTGTTTACTGAGTTACTAAAAGATGAGTGTCACGTGAGCCGTACAGAGCACATCATTGCTGGCGAACGACGCTGCACTTACACCTTAACACCCGCCCTTTGATTGCAAAGGTAATCGGCTAATACCGTCTCAATATTGAGAAAATACAAATAGATTAAAATTTGTACAGATTTCTTTCTTAAGCTTAGAGCATATGAAACACGCTTAATGCTAAGGAAGGAATGATGGCGCATCCACAACCCGCTCAAAAACTGCCACCCTTTGATGAACTTGTCCAACTCGCGAAAAGCGACCCGAAAGCATTCAATCAATTCAAACACGAGATGTGCGAACAGATGATTTGTTCGGCTTCAGACGTGATGCAAGACCGACTTCGTGCGCAGCAAAGTCACATCGACTTAGTGGTTAGCCGTTGTAAAAACCCACACCACGCCAATGTCGTACTCATGCAAGAGCTGCGCTGTCAGGTCTGTAAGTTCCAAGATGCACTCGAAGGGCGCTGCGGCTTTGAAGAATCTCTGCCTGAAAATGTCGTGCCTTTTAAGCCGAATACCGAACCTAAAATGTACTGAAATTAGCAAAGCACTAAAAAGAAAAAGGGAGCGTAATGCCCCCTTCTTATTGGTTCGCTGTTCAATATTTACATGGGTCTTCGCCGTAGTCATTACGGCCTTCTGTACCTTTCAACAAACCACACTCAATCAGAATCCAGAAACCACACACTAATGCCGCGACGGTTGCCGCCATATGAATTGGCGATACCGGCTCTGTCGTCGTTGCAACCATTGGCGAAGCTAAACGACCCAATACTAATGGCACATTCAATAGTAGCCAGTAATTAGACTTATTGCGGTCGTGCCAGCGCTTAGCGGTTACCGCAAGGTCTGGGATCACAAGCATCAATAGGATGATTGGTAGCAGGATATAAGAGTAAGCAGGGAACAACACAGAGATACCTGAAGCAAAACCGGTAATCGCTATGTAGTAGAAAACATTCCAAATCCAGTAAGTCTTACGACCAATTCTCCCCTTGAAAGAGAGCAGTAATTCTTTCATCGACATCTTAAATACTCAAATTTATACGCCGCTAAAAGTCAGCAGCAATGGTTAGTTTATTACTTTTTGAAAGCAACTTTTATCCATATCACGAATATTCACCGTTAAGCTTCTTACATGACTCGCTTGTTCTTGCAGGATCTGCATTAACGATCGTGACAATTCTCGCTTTTGCTCTTCCGTTCGTCCCGAAAGTAACTCAAAGCTGATATGAATAAAGTCTACACTATCTTCCTCATCACCGACCAACCAATTATGGCAACGCAGTGAACGAGATTTCACTGATGGCACATCAAACAAGCCACATGTGAGAGCGACTTGGTGGAGATCTTCCAGTAAGCCTTGGATATTTACTCGCTCATCCACTGAATTGGAGTACTCTAGAACTAGATTCGGCATTGTTACTTCCTGTTGTTAACGCAATCGTTTGTCCCTTAATAACAACTAACGATGAAAAATCCGAGAAGTTAGCTATTATTCTGTCTGCCGGATCACTGATATATGCTCAAAATCTACTCTGACCATTGAGTAAGATCCAAGAAAGTCATGACCACAGTCATGATCTGTTGATATTAATCTGTTATATTATTTCGTAATAAAGTTTACTTTTTTACATTCGATTTATTTAAATACTTTGGAGATATTCCTATGCGTCATCCTGTAGTTATGGGTAACTGGAAACTAAACGGCAGCAAAGAAATGGTTGTTGATCTACTAAACGGTCTTAACGCTGAACTTGAAGGCGTAACAGGCGTAGACGTAGCAGTTGCTCCACCAGCACTTTTCGTTGATCTAGCAGAGCGTACGCTTACTGAAGCGGGCAGCGCGATCATCCTAGGTGCTCAAAACTCTGACCTAAACAACAGCGGTGCATTCACTGGCGACATGTCTCCAGCAATGCTTAAAGAGTTCGGCGCATCTCACATCATCATCGGTCACTCTGAGCGTCGTGAATACCACAACGAATCAGATGAGTTCGTAGCTAAGAAATTCGCATTCCTAAAAGAGAACGGCCTAACTCCAGTTCTTTGTATCGGTGAATCTGAAGCACAAAACGAAGCAGGCGAAACTGTTGCAGTATGTGCTCGTCAACTTGACGCTGTTATCAACACTCAAGGTGTTGAAGCTCTTGAAGGCGCTATCATCGCTTACGAACCAATCTGGGCTATCGGTACTGGTAAAGCAGCTACAGCTGAAGATGCACAACGCATCCACGCTCAAATCCGTGCACACATCGCAGAGAAATCTGAAGAAGTTGCTAAGAAAGTTGTTATCCAATACGGCGGTTCTGTTAAGCCAGAAAACGCAGCAGCTTACTTCGCACAACCAGACATCGACGGTGCTCTAGTTGGCGGCGCAGCTCTAGACGCGAAAAGCTTCGCAGCTATCGCTAAAGCAGCAGCTGAAGCAGCAGCTGAAGCAAAAGCTTAATTTAAACCTCACCGTTTAGATTAGATGAAAGGTCAACTTAGGTTGGCCTTTTTTATTACCTGTCGTTTCTGAAACCCAAACGGCAGGCACAAAAAAACCGCTGAATAATCAGCGGTTTTTAAATTCTTTAAGCGAACGCTAAGCGTGGCTTAGAACAACTCTTCTGCAACGCGGAACAGCTCAGAACGGTCTGGGTTCTGCATGTTCTCGATACAATCGATGATGTCGTGGTGAACAAGTTCTTCTTTCTCGATACCAACACAACGACCACCGTGACCTTCTTGAAGAAGGTGAACAGCGTAGTTACCCATACGAGAAGCCAATACACGGTCAAATGCAGTAGGACGACCACCACGTTGGATGTGACCAAGAACCGTTGCACGAGTTTCACGACCTGTTGAAGATTCGATCTCTTTAGCCAGTTCGTTAGCATCCATCATTAGCTCAGTTAGAGCGATGATTGCGTGCTTCTTACCTTTCGCAATACCATCTTGGATGTTGCTGATAAGCTGTTCTTTATCTAGGCCAGTCTCTGGAGTAATGATGTACTCACAACCACCCGCGATTGCTGACATAAGCGTAAGGTCACCACAGTGACGGCCCATGATTTCAACAATAGAAATACGTTGGTGAGAAGAAGACGTGTCACGTAGACGGTCAATTGAATCAATAACAGTGTTAAGCGCTGTTAGGTAACCGATTGTGTAGTCAGTACCCGCGATATCGTTATCGATTGTGCCTGGAAGACCGATACATGGGTAACCCATTTCAGTCAGCTTCTTAGCACCCATGTAAGAACCGTCACCACCGATAACAACAAGTGCTTCGATACCGTGCTTCTTAAGGTTCTCAATGCCTTTCTCACGAACAGCAACGTCTTTAAATTCAGGGAAACGTGCAGAACCTAAGAAAGTACCACCACGGTTGATCACGTCAGATACGCTTGAACGGTCAAGCTTTTCGATACGGTCTTCAACAAGGCCTTGGTAGCCATCGTAAATACCGTAAACTTCAATGCCAACTGATAACGCAGTACGAACAACGCCGCGAACTGCTGCGTTCATACCTGGAGCGTCACCACCACTGGTCAAAACACCGATCTTCTTAATCATGCTCACCCTCGATTTTTGGGAATCTATTATTCAATTCTTGTTCTTGCTGATTGTATATCAACAAGATTTTAAATCTATATTTGTGCGTTATGTTACATTTCCTCAACAGGAATAGCACTCAAATCGCGTAAAATTATGTAACATTTCTACTTCTGTAAGAGTATTACAGTTTTACTCAATAACTTTGTTGATTCACATCAGAATCAACATTAATTGTTACTAAGGTGGTTTTTGAATCACCTAACAGTTAGTAATTTTTACTCACTTTAGTTCAAAAGCCACCCACTTACCATTTGCCCGCTGATCTTTAGCACGCATTACCACGAGTGGAATTTCTGCTGCTTCTCTGGTCCAAATACGACCGAATACGGGTCTTGGTGAATTAATACATCAGCATCAGGGAACACGGAGATAAGCTTAGCCTCTACTTCGTCAGAAATGCGATGCGCTTCAATAAGTGGGATATTATCTTCCAATTCTAGATGCAGTTGAATGAAGCGAATTGGCCCCGAACGACGTGTTCGTAATTGATGCACACCCAACACGCCTTCCACGCTCAATGATGTCTCTTTAATCTGTTTCAGCTCATCATCTGGCAGCTTATGATCAAGCAGAGACTGAACCGCTTCCATCGCCATTTGATAAGCGCTGTACAGAATGTAGATACCTATACCCACCGCAAATACAGAGTCCGCTTGGCCAAGCCCAAGCCAACTCAATGCCAGTGCCAGCATAATCGCGGCGTTCATATAAAGGTCTGATTGATAGTGCAGAGAGTCGGCCGCAATAGCTTGGCTGCCTGTTTTGTTGACCACATGCTTTTGGAATCGAACCAAACCGAAGGTCATCACCATCGCAAATAAGCTGACATAGATACCAATCTCTGGAGAATTCAGTTCATGAGGTCGGAAGAAGCGCTCAATACCATTGAGAATAAGGAAACATGCAGAGCCTGAAATAAACATTGCCTGCGCTAATGCAGCTAGAGATTCAGCCTTACCATGACCAAAGGTGTGCTCTTTGTCGGCAGGCTGCAGAGAGTAACGAACCACGATAAGGTTAACGACAGAGGCCGCGATATCCAGCATTGAATCCACGACGGAAGCCAGCAGACTCACGGAACCTGTCACCCACCAAGCTGCGACTTTCACTATCAATAAAATAGTGGCGATGGTTGTGGCTGCCCAAGCGGCGAGCGTAACTAAACGTGCGTATTCTTGTTTCATAACTTGGCTATAAAGTGACTGATAGCACAAAGTATAACCTGCAAACAACCAATTGAATATGACAGCTATGATGTAAAACATTCATTTTTAAGGATCAAAAAAAGCGGCACTCGGCCGCTTCTTTCTAAACACTTTCATTCAACGCTGATTTTTCAAGCAATGAATTACTTGTCTTTGTTCATGCGTTTTTCCATTTTGTCAGCACACTTAGTCATGCGCTCTTGTTGGATTTCTTTCAGTTGAGTCTTTTGCTCAGCCGTTAGTACGCTCATCATTTCGTGTTGCTTCTTAAGCATTGCTACGCGACGCTCAGTTTGCTTCTCAACCATTTGGCTTGCTAGGTCGTTTGCTGCTGCTTCGTCAAAGTTGTCAGCAAGTACCAATGCTTGAACCTTTTCGTGATGCGCTTTCATTTGCGCCATTTTTGCCGTTTTGTTTGCACCGCGCTTTGCTTTCATCTCAGCACGGTCTGCTTCACGCATCTCTTTTAACTGTTCTTTTTGAGCGTCGGTTAGGTCTAGTTGGCGCATTACTTTTTTATCGAAACCGCCACACTTGTCGTGCATACCTTTGTGGTCACCTTTATCACCACCACCGTAAGCATACGCGCTTGCTGTACCTAACATTAGTGGAAGTGCCGCAGCTGCTAGTACAAGTTTCTTAGTCATTTTCATAATTGTTGCCTCAATTCGGTATAATAAGTCATGTGTTGCGTCTGTTTCTCAGCGCTTAGATATAGATTAGTCTTTCCCTCGTAAAGTGACGTTTAGAAAGCGTAAAGAATCGTAAAGAGTGAAAGTTGACGAATAATTAGCAGTATTATTAACCTGTAAATAGTAGATAACCGATTAAGGCTTCCCAATGGCGAACATTCTTCTTATTGATGACGACACCGAGTTAACCAGCTTACTCAAAGACATTCTGAGCTTTGAGGGCTTCACTGTTTCCGAAGCCAATGATGGCTATGCAGGGCTGGAAGCTATCAATGATGAGATTGACCTGATTCTTTTGGATGTGATGATGCCGCGTCTTAATGGCATGGAAACACTAAAGAAACTGAGAGAAAATTGGGAAACACCAGTGCTGATGCTGACCGCAAAAGGCGAAGAGATCGACCGTGTGATTGGTCTTGAACTTGGCGCGGATGATTACCTGCCTAAACCTTTCAGTGACCGAGAGTTGTTAGCTCGTATTCGAGCTATCTTGCGTCGTACTCAAACCAACACCGCACCTAAGGCGGCCAGTGATAGAGTTCAATATCAAGACATCGAAGTCTTCCCTGGCAAACAAGAAGCCTACTGCAATGGGGAGCTCATCGACCTCACCACAACCGAGTTCGCCCTACTGAGTCACCTTATCCAAAACCCAGGGCAAGTGATCACCAAAGAAGCATTGAGTTTGGATGTGCTGGGTAAAAGGCTCGCAGCGTTTGACCGCGCGATAGACATGCACATCTCTAATCTACGTAAGAAGATTCCTGAGCGCACTGACGGCAAATCACGCATCAAAACCTTACGAGGCCGTGGCTACTTATTGGTAGAGGAAGATTAATGCGTATACCTAAAATCACCAGCTTATATGGACGTATCTTTGCTATCTTTTGGTTCACCATGTTACTGGTGCTTTTGTCGGTGCTGTCACTTCCCCATTTAGACCCTCGAGTCGCGCGAGATGTGCCCGCAGATCACCTCGATAAACTCGAGCGTATCGCTAAAATCACAGAGAAACGCTACGCCAAAGAACCTAATCTGGGCAAGATTGTCTTCCAACTGGAGGCACCACGCAGCCGCAAGGATTCTAGAGCTCGCATCTACCTGACCGATCTTGAGGGCGCAGTCCTTACCTCGAAAAGGCATTCAGACTATAAGCTAAAGGCGATTCGTAACTTTGTTACCTCGATAGATAACCCTGAAGTGCCGAAACAAAAACTGTACGGACACTACATGGTCGCAGGGCCAGTGCCAATTACTCTCGCTGGTGAAGAGTTGCTGATGTATGCCGGAGTGAAGTGGAACCAACCACCGCCATTCTTACTGCGCCTGTTTGATAGACCTCTGCAGCTATTGCTTGCCGTGATGTTGGCGAGTACCCCGCTATTACTTTGGTTAGCTTGGGCACTGAGTCAACCCGCTCGCAGGCTAGAACGCGCGGCACAACGCGTGGCGAAAGGTCAATTCGAGGTCGATCCAACACTCGAAAAAGGTACTTCAGAGTTCAGACAAGCTGGTGAAAGCTTTAACCAGATGGTAGAAGCGGTAAACCAGATGATTTCGGGGCAACAACGCCTGCTCTCTGATATCTCACACGAGCTCCGCTCGCCACTGACACGTCTTCGCATGGCCAATGCACTGGCGATTCGTAAACAAGGCGAGAGCCAAGAGTTAGAACGCATTGATACCGAAGCACAGCGTTTGGAACAGATGATCAGTGAGCTGCTAACGCTATCTCGTATGCAGGTCGACAGCCATATTACTCGTGAGGTTCAGCCTATCTCGAGCCTATGGGAAGAGATCTTAAAAGACGCAGAGTTTGAAGCCGAACAGATGGGCAAACAACTGACGTTCTCGGAGATCCCAGAACGCTCTATTTCGGGGAACCCTAAACTGCTGATGAGTGCGCTAGACAACATTACACGCAATGCCATCTACTACGGTAAAGACCAAGTGGATGTACAGTTCCATGTGGTTCAAGATCAGCTAACAATTTGCGTCAATGATAATGGTGATGGTGTTCCAGAGGATGAACTCGATTCTATCTTCAGACCTTTCTACCGTGTCTCAACAGCGCGTGACAGAAACTCTGGCGGCACAGGGCTTGGATTAACCATTACTGAAAGTGCGATTCGCCAACACAGCGGAACCATCACCGCAACCCGCAGCCAGCTCGGTGGATTACAACTCGAAATCACGCTGCCTATCTTACCGGTGTAATACCCCCACAAAGATCACAGTTGATAATGATTGTTATTATCATTATGGTAAATCCTCTAATTAAGGAGGATTTACCATGTCGCACACTTTCCCTGCTTTACCCTACGCTTACGATGCCCTAGAGCCTTACATTGACGCTAAGACAATGGAAGTGCATTACAGCAAGCACCATAGAACCTACTACGATAAGTTTGTTGCGGCGGTGTCTGGCAGCGAGCTAGAACAGCAATCTCTGACCGAGATCTTTGCCAACATATCTCAGCACAGCCCTGACGTGCGTAACAATGGTGGTGGCTACTACAATCACATCTTGTATTGGAATTGCATGTCGCAAGACGGTGGTGGTGAACCTACGGGCGAGCTTGGTGAGGCTATCAAGAGTACCTTCGGTGATTTCGAGACATTCCAAGATCAGTTCGCCCAAGCGGCGATCAATACCTTTGGCTCCGGCTTTGCTTGGCTAGTGGTAGAGCAAGGGCAGCTGAAGATCATCTCAACCTCGAACCAAGATAATCCGTGGATGGATACCGTGGCGAGTGATGGCGAACCGATTCTCGCGCTCGATGTTTGGGAACACGCCTACTACATCAGCTACCAAAACCGTCGTCCTGATTACATCAATGCATGGTGGAATGTGGTGAATTGGAATGCCGTATCTGAAAACTACGCGCAAGCACTAACGAACCAAGCGTAAGCGAATGGTGACGGTGGCGAACTGTACTCACTCAGCTTGCCACCGTATACTCGGGCTATCTTTGATTACTCTTGTGAACCAACATGTTTGATATCGCTCTATACGAACCAGAAATTGCACCCAATACGGGTAACATCATCCGCCTATGTGCTAACTGCGGCGCAAATCTGCACCTGATTGAACCGCTTGGCTTTGATTTTGAAGAGAAGAAGGTTCGTCGTGCTGGATTGGATTACCATGACCTTGCGCGAGTTAAGCGTCACAAGAACCTAGAAGCTTTCCTTGAGTATCTAGAGAATGAACGTGAGGGTGATTTCCGCATCTTTGCTTGCACCACAAAAACGACAGGCCACCACGTTGATGCGAAATTCCAACAAGGCGATGTGCTGATGTTTGGCCCTGAGACTCGCGGCCTGCCTGCTGAGTTCATTGAAAGCATGCCAATGGAGCAACGTATTCGTATTCCAATGATGCCAGACGCACGCAGCCTCAACCTGTCTAACGCAGTGGCAATCATTGCTTTTGAAGCATGGCGACAAATGGGCTTTGAAGGCGCGGTATAACCGAACACTCAAGCTTATCTTTTATCTGTTATCGATAGTAAACAGTAAGTAACAGCTAGCGAAAGACAATAAAAAAGGCTCTTACCATTATCACTTTCTGCGAAGGATAAAGGTAAGAGCCTTTTCTGTTTTCCCTCTATATAAAGAGAGAAAAAATTAATTAGTTTAAGCGGTTACGATCGTTGTCGTCGTCTTTCTTCTCAAACTCACCTTCAAAGGTGTTGCCGTCTTTTGATTGGTCAGATGGATCGCGATTGAATGGGTCTTGTCCAAATGGGCTCTGGCCAAAACCAGCTTGTCCACCGGCATGGAAACCACCAGACATGTTGGTCACCACCATTTTTTCCATCATTTTCTTGGCAATCATCGCTCTTGGTGCTGGCAATAATACCAACATACCGAGTGCGTCCGTCATAAAACCCGGAGTCAGCAGCAATACACCGGCAACTGCAAGCATCACGCCTTCAAGAATCTGTTGTGCTGGCATTTCGCCTTGTTGCAAACGACCTTGCACAGACATAAGTGTCTGAATGCCTTGGCTACGAACCAGCGATGCACCCACAAATGCAGTGATCAGAACCAACGCTATAGTTGGCCACAATCCTAAGAAGCCACCAACTTGAATAAATAGCCCAATCTCAATGATGGGTACGAAGATAAATAGTAATAATAAGATAGGAAACACACGCCCTCCTTTGTTACTTGCAGTTTACGCTGAAAGCCCTAACAATCTCAAATTTATCCTGTAAATAAGCGTGTTTATTGACCAAGAATAACTTTGCAAAATATTGACGAAACAAAACCGAAAAAGGTGATCCACTTAATATTTTTATGCGCTAAGTACAGTATCATGTGCCACATAAGTCAGGACGGATTTATCAGCCCAATATTCTAGCGAACGGAGTATTTGCACACAGAATAGGCTAATAACTAACTATATAATCAGAATAATTCTCTAAGGATCCTGTTATGGCTACTCAATCAGAAGCTCAAGTTGAAGCTCCTCAAGCTACTCGTCTCGAAGAAGATCTATTAGGTCAACGTCATGTTCCGGCTGATGCTTACTACGGCATCCACACTCTACGCGCAGTTGAAAACTTCAACATCTCAAATGTAACGATCTCAGATGTACCTGAATTCGTTCGCGGTATGGTGATGACTAAGAAAGCGGCGGCTTTAGCAAACAAAGAGTTAGGTGTAATTCCAAGCGAAGTGGCTAAATACATCATCCAAGCTTGTGACCTAATTCTAGACACGGGTAAGTGCATGGATCAGTTCCCATCGGACGTTTTCCAAGGTGGTGCTGGTACTTCTGTAAACATGAACGCAAACGAAGTTGTTGCGAACGTGGCTCTTGAACTTATGGGCAAAGAAAAAGGTCAATACGAGTTCATCAACCCGAACGACCATGTAAACCGCAGCCAATCTACAAACTGTGCTTACCCAACTGGCTTCCGTATCTCTGTTTACAACAGCGTTCGTAAACTGATTGATGCGATCGAATACCTAAAAGGTGCATTCGAGCTTAAGAGCCAAGAATTCAACACGATTTTGAAGATGGGTCGTACTCAGCTTCAAGACGCAGTTCCAATGACGGTTGGCCAAGAGTTCCACGCTTGGGCTGTAACCATCAATGAAGAAATCAAAAACCTAGAATACACTTCAAAACTACTGCTTGAAGTAAACCTAGGCGCAACGGCTATCGGTACAGGTCTGAACGCAGCACCGGGTTACCAAGGCCTAGCAGTGAAACACCTAGCAGAAGTAACAGGCCTAGAGTGTGTAGCGGCTGAAGATTTAATCGAAGCAACGTCTGACTGTGGCGCATACGTAATGACGCACGGCGCACTTAAGCGTCTAGCAGTTAAGCTATCTAAGATCTGTAACGACTTGCGTCTACTTTCTTCAGGTCCACGTACTGGTTTGAACGAGCTAAACCTACCTGAACTGCAAGCAGGTTCTTCAATCATGCCTGCTAAAGTAAACCCAGTTGTACCTGAAGTAGTAAACCAAGTTTGCTTCAAAGTTCTAGGTAACGACAACACGGTTTCTTTCGCTGCGGAAGGTGGTCAACTTCAACTGAACGTAATGGAACCTGTTATTGCACAAAGCATGTTTGAGTCTCTAGACATCCTAACAAACGCTTGTGTGAACCTACGCGACAAGTGTGTAGACGGCATTACGGTGAACAAAGAAGTATGTGAATCACACGTATTTAACTCTATCGGTATCGTCACTTACCTAAACCCATACATTGGCCACCACGAGGGTGACATTGTTGGTAAGATCTGTGCTGAGACAGGTAAGAGCGTTCGTGATGTGGTTCTAGAGCGCGGTTTATTAACCGAAGAAGAACTTGATGACATTTTCTCTGTTGAAAATTTGATGCATCCTCAGTATAAAGCGAAGCGCTACGAATAAAGTTAGCGAGAAAGGGTTCCAAACGGAGCCCTTTTTTAGGCTCCAATACGGTTAACCATGATTATTTTGTGGATTTCCGTTGGTTGCGCTTTTGCCAAATTGAATCTAAACCATAGAACTATTATGTGAACATTCCAGCGGCGAATGTTCACATAATAAAATCTAAATGAGGTGTTACTTATGATTGCAGTAGAACTGTTTGTCGTCCTGCTCTTTATCTTTTTGGGGGCCAGAATTGGCGGTATCGGTATTGGTTTTGCCGGTGGTGCTGGTGTTATTGCCCTTTCACTTATTCTTGGCGTTCCAACAAGCCAATCTTTCATCCCGATCGACGTAATCTTGATCATCATGTCAGTTATCACCGCAATTGCTGCAATGCAAGTTGCTGGCGGTATGGACTGGTTGGTACAAATTGCCGAAAACTTTTTGCGTAAACACCCTGAACGCATCACCTTTTACGCGCCGATTGTGACCTTTGTAATGACATTAATGGCGGGTACTGGTCACACAGCATTCTCTACGCTTCCTGTTATTGCAGAAGTAGCGAAAGGCCAAGGTGTTCGTCCTTCTCGTCCACTGTCTATCGCAGTTGTCGCTTCTCAAATTGCTATCACAGCTTCGCCAATCTCGGCTGCAGTTGTGGCTTTCGCAGCAATGTTGGCACCATTTGGTGTTGATTACCTAACGCTATTGATGGTTTGTATCCCAACAACCTTCATCGCTTGTATGGTTGGTGCGGTTGTTGCTAACTACATGGGTAGCGAATTGAAAGACGATCCTGTTTATCAAGAACGTCTAGAGAAAGGTCTAATCAAGCTAGCAACAGAAGAGAAACGCGAAATTCTACCTACAGCGAAGAAAGCAACGTACATCTTCCTAGCTGCAATTGGTTTCGTGGTTTGTTACGCAGCGGCTATCTCTAGCTCTGTTGGCCTAATTGAAAACCCGGCGCTAGGTCGTAACGAAGCGATCATGTCTGTAATGCTGGCAGCAGCAGCGGCTATCGTGATGTTCACTAAGATTGATGCAGCGAAGATTTCTTCAGCACCAACGTTCCGTTCTGGTATGACGGCATGTGTATGTGTACTTGGTGTGGCTTGGTTAGGTTCAACGTTTGTAAACGCACACGTTGCTGAAATCAAAGACGTAGCAGGCGCTCTACTGGCTGACTACCCATGGATGCTGGCTCTTGTTCTGTTCTTCGCTTCTATGCTGCTTTACTCTCAAGGCGCAACAACAGTTGCACTGATGCCTGCAGCACTAGCGATTGGCGTAGCACCACTAACAGCCGTTGCTTCTTTTGCTGCGGTAAGTGCGCTGTTCGTACTTCCAACTTACCCTACGCTACTAGCAGCGGTTGAGATGGATGACACAGGCTCAACGCGTATCGGTAACTACGTATTCAACCACCCATTCTTCATTCCAGGTGTGGTAACAATCAGTACTGCGGTAGCACTCGGCTTCGCATTCGGCGGTCTGTTTATCTAACATTCGCTGGTGATTGAACATTTAAAAGGAAGCTTCGGCTTCCTTTTTTGTTTTCTGCTCAATGTGTTATTTGATACGCATCAAATAACCATTATAAACTTTAAAAACCGCCTAAAAATAAAGTTTGAATAAAATTCCAAGATTATTCTGCCTAATCATAAACAACACCTACCAAATCAATCTCCTTCCACTTCCAGTTAATCCACAACGAATATTAATCCAAGCTAACTAACCAAAAAACCTTGACGATTTTCTGCCATTTTTTAGCCCTTTTATTAGCCATTATTTTTGTGAACAGCACCAAACTTAAATACCGGAGTAAGGAATAAAATAACCGCAGCTAAATTAAATCTAACTTCATTTGGATTAGTAAATATAAAAACAACCTTAATTTAAAGTCAGCAACTTTATATCGTTGAGTGCTTTATAAGTGTCCGTGTATTTACAATCTATAAATCATTAGTCGCTAATTCACATCACTTCTATTTAAGATGATGTAAGGAGATAGCCATGACAACTCAAACGATACCAAGCGAGAAAAAAAAGGGCGGCTTCTTTGCCAACTTTAAATTCCCTTCTGCCTACACCATTCTATTTATTCTGATTGCGTTCGTCGCACTGCTTACCTGGATTGTTCCAGCAGGCCAATACGACCGTGCAATGAATGAAGAGCTAGGCCGAGAAGTACCCGTAACCGGAACCTATCAAGCGGTAGAAGGTAACCCTCAAGGCGTGATTGATGTACTGCTCGCGCCTATTGACGGCTTCTATGACCACAATAGCTATGAAGCGGCGGCTATCGACGTTTCGCTGTTCATCTTAATCATTGGTGGCTTCTTAGGGCTAGTAACCAAAACGGGTGCCATTGATGCCGGTATCGAGCGCGTCACCGCCCGCTTAGAAGGGCGAGAAGAGTTGATGATACCAATACTGATGGCGCTATTTGCCGCAGGTGGTACCGTCTACGGCATGGCGGAAGAATCACTGCCCTTCTATACATTACTAGTGCCGGTAATGATGGCAGCTCGCTTTGACCCTCTTGTTGCCGCTGCGACCGTACTGCTTGGTGCAGGTATTGGGGTGCTGGGTTCAACGATTAACCCATTCGCAACCGTGATCGCTGCCAACGCCTCTGGTATTCCATTTACAGACGGTATCGTGTTGCGCATTGCGATGTTGATTATTGGTTGGGGTATTTGTGTTGCCTACGTAATGCGTTACGCAAGAATGGTTCAAGCCGATCCAACAACATCAATTGTCTACGACAAATACGAAGAGAACAAAGCGCACTTCTTAGGTAATGCGAGCGGCGAAAAACTTGAATTCACCGCGACTCGCAAACTGATTCTGACCATTTTTGGTGGCTCGTTCGCTGTAATGATTTATGGTGTATCCGTTGCTGGATGGTGGATGGCTGAGATCTCAGCGATGTTCTTAGCAGCAACCATCATCGTTGGTATTGTGGCTCGCATGAGCGAAGAAGAGTTTACCACCAGCTTCATTGATGGTGCCCGCGACCTACTTGGCGTTGCGCTCATCATAGGTATTGCACGTGGTATCGTAGTGGTGATGGACCGCGGTATGATCACCGATACCATTCTCTTCTCAGCAGAACAGATGGTAACGGGGCTTTCTTCGGTTATCTTCATTAACGTGATGTTCTTCTTAGAGATTCTACTGTCGTTCTTAGTGCCATCGACCTCTGGCTTAGCGGTACTGACCATGCCAATCATGGCACCACTGGCCGACTTTGCTGGCGTAGGTCGTGACTTGGTTATCACTGCGTACCAATCTGCATCTGGCTTGGTGAACCTAATCACCCCAACCTCCGCGGTGGTGATGGGTGGTTTGGCGATTGCTCGTGTCCCTTACGTGCGCTGGGTTAAATGGGTGATGCCACTAGTCGGTATATTGATGGTGTTCTGCATTGTTGTACTGAGTATTGGTGCGCTGATCTAACTAACAGCACTTCACTCCTTTCTCATCCAAAGCCGCTTCTCACAGCGGCTTTTTTATTGTTCCCTCTCAATGTAACCCTCTGCCACTGAAACAGCTCCTCAAAGCCATACACGCGATATTCAAGGTTCTTCTGTTCGTAGCCAAGCTCAACTAAACTCAAAGCACTCGCAATAGAAGAATCAATCCTACTTTTAAACATCTAATTTTCTTGATGAAATAACACTCTATTTTCAACCATGATGTTTAAACAAATAGTTAGTCACTTATTAGCGTTAATTATATTTAAAGTAATTAATAGCCTAATAAACAGACGAGGATTAATGCCCTTTTCTATCAAAAAACACACTTAAACAGCCGATTTTAAAATGTGATCGCAACAGCTTTATTCGCATTTACTTTGTTAATAAACAATTAATTCCACATCCAAAATTAAATATCTAAATAAAAACACTGCATACTTCCAAGCTAAGTACACTCTTATCAATAAAACTATTCTGCATATAATCCCTCGTAAATTAGATTCTAGTAAGTTTCGTCAAAAAAGCGTGCATAAAGTTCCCTAACTGCTAACTATTTAGAATGTATTATTCATAACTGAAAGTGCATAAAGTTTGTTAAAACCCTTAATTTTAAAGGGCTGCGGGATAAAAAACGATTTGTGATAGATCTCTAAGAATACCTGACTAGCAGGCGTAATATTAATTCCAGACAAGAGATATGAATAAATAATTCATTCTTCTCAACTGAAAATAAATAATTACTCTTAGCGATAAAAGTAATTCAAATATATAAGAGAGAGACGATCATGAGTAAGTTCTATGTAGGTTCTGAAATAGGTCAATTACGCCGCGTTCTAGTTCACCGTCCAAGACGCGCACTGACTCACCTAACACCCTCTAACTGTCACGATTTACTATTTGATGACGTACTGGCTGTTGAACGTGCTGGTAAAGAGCATGACGCATTTACTCAAACGCTGCGTGATCAAGGTGTTGAAGTTCTTCTTCTTACTGACCTACTAGCAGACACGCTAGCAGTGCCAGAAGCGAAAGATTGGCTTTTGAATCATCAAGTTTCTGATTACCGCTTAGGCAAAACCTTTGCTAACGATGTGCGCTGCTACTTGGGCGACTTACCAAACCTAGAACTAGCAAAAATCCTAACGGGTGGTCTGTCTTACGCTGAGATGCCAATGAAATCATCTTCAATGATGCAAGGCATGCACGCACCAACCGACTTCATTATCGAACCGCTACCAAACCACCTATTTACTCGTGACACATCTTGCTGGGTATACGGTGGCGTATCCATCAACCCGATGGCGAAACCTGCTCGTCAACGTGAAACCAACCACGTTCGCGCTATTTACCGCTGGCACCCAACATTTGCTGGCCAAGACTTCATTAAGTACTTCGGCGATGAAGAAAACATCAGCTACGACAACTCAACGATTGAAGGCGGTGACGTTCTTGTAATCGGTCGCGGTACGGTTCTTATCGGTATGTCTGAGCGTACAACAGCACAAGGTGTTGAGCACTTAGCATCTAGCCTATTCAAACACGGTCAAGCGAAACAAGTTATCGCAATGCAGCTACCAAAACACCGCTCTTGCATGCACTTAGACACCGTTATGACGCACATGAACGAAGATACGTTCTCTGTTTACCCTGAAGTGGTGAGTAAAGACGTACAGTGCTGGAACCTAACTGGTGATGAGTCTGGCGCAGTGAAAGTGAAAGAAGAAGGCTACTTCGTAACAGCTATCGAAAAAGCACTTGGCGTAGACAAGCTAAACCTAATCACGACCGGTGGTGACAACTTCCATGCAGAACGTGAGCAGTGGAACGATGCAAACAACGTTCTAACGGTTAAACCTGGCGTTGTGATTGGCTACGAAGGCAACACCTACACCAATGAAAAATACGATAAAGCAGGCATCACAGTTCTTCCTATCCCTGGAGATGAACTTGGCCGCGGTCGCGGTGGCGCACGCTGCATGAGCTGCCCAATTGAGCGTGATGGTATCTAATCACTAAGACGAAAACGGCCAATTTGAATGATCTTAAATAATCTCAGCTTGGCCAAAATGAGAGAACACAATTATGACTAAGCAAACTGTTGTTGTTGCACTCGGCGGTAATGCCTTACTTCGTCGCGGTGAGCCGTTAGAAGCCGATGTTCAACGCCGTAATATTGAAACAGCGGTTAAAACCATCTCTGAAATCGCGAAAGTGTACAACGTGGTTCTAGTACATGGTAATGGCCCACAAGTTGGTTTACTGGCTCTGCAAGGTTTGGAATACAAAAAAGTAAACCCGTATCCGCTAGATGTATTGGGCAGTGAGACTCAAGGCATGATCGGCTACATGCTGATGCAAGAGTTCAAGAACTATCTACCTAACCGCAACATCTCGTGCATGTTGACGCAAATGACCGTTGATCCAAACGATCCTGCATTCGCCGATCCAACGAAGCCGATTGGCCCGATCTACGAAGAAGCGGAAGCGCGTGAATTGGCGGAGAAATTCCACTGGATCGTCAAACCAGACGGCCAACACTTCCGTCGCGTTGTGCCAAGCCCACGCCCTACTGGCATTGTTGAGCACGAAGCGATCACCCAACTTATCGATGCAGGCCACCTAGTGATTTGTACTGGCGGCGGTGGCATCCCAGTGAAAAAAGAGAACGGCAAATTAGTGGGTGTTGAAGCGGTTATCGACAAAGACATGTCAGCGGCTTTCTTAGCGAAACAACTGGATGCGGATGCACTGCTTATTTTGACCGACGCGGACGCTGTTTACCTTGATTGGGGCAAACCGACTCAACACGCACTGCGCAGCACCACACCAAGTGAACTGGCGAAATTCGAATTTGATGCAGGCTCTATGGGACCAAAAATTGAAGCATCGTGCGAATTCATTCAGCAAGGCGGCAAAGTCGTCGGTATTGGTGCACTCGAAGATGGTTTGCAAATCCTGCAAGGCTTGGCGGGCACCAACATCACCAAAGATTAATCTACTCGCGTAGCTTTTCAAGCCTTGCGAGAAAACTGAATCACCGTTTGAACTGAAATTAATACACAAAAATTGAATCGCGCTTTCTTGAATTTTCTTTCCCTGTAACAGGAAAGCGCCTAAATCTAAGAAGGAATACATCATGGCTTTTAACCTACGCAATCGTAACTTCCTAAAACTACTAGATTTCACTCCACGCGAAATTCAACACTTGTTAGATCTTTCTATGGAGCTAAAAAAAGCGAAGTACAACGGTTACGAACAGCCGACACTGACTGGCAAAAACATTGCACTTATCTTTGAGAAAACCTCAACTCGTACTCGCTGTGCATTCGAAGTCGCGGCATTCGACCAAGGTGCTCGCGTGTCTTACTTAGGTCCATCTGGCTCTCAAATTGGCCACAAAGAATCTATGAAAGATACCGCTCGCGTTCTTGGCCGTATGTACGATGGCATTGAATACCGCGGCTTCGGTCAAGAGATCGTTGAAGAACTAGGCGCTTACGCTGGTGTACCTGTATGGAATGGTCTGACTGACGAATTCCACCCAACTCAAATCTTGGCTGACTTCCTAACCATGACGGAATACGGCCGTGGTAAACAACTGCATGAAATCAGCTTTGCTTATCTAGGCGATGCTCGTAACAACATGGGCAACTCTCTGATGGTTGGCGCTGCGAAAATGGGTATGGACATCCGCCTTGTAGCTCCAAAGCAATTCTGGCCACAAGAAGAGCTACTAGCTCAATGTCGTGAAATCGCAGAACACACTGGCGGCAAAATCACGCTAACAGAAGATGTTCAAGAAGGCGTGCAGGGTTGTGACTTCCTATACACCGACGTTTGGGTATCCATGGGCGAAGCGAAAGAAGCATGGGCTGAGCGTATCAACCTAATGATGCCTTACCAAGTGAACATGGAAATGATCAAAGCAACAGGCAACCCACATGTGAAATTCATGCACTGCCTACCGGCTTTCCACGGCGAAGATACAACAGTCGGTAAGCAACTTGCTGCTGAATATCCGCAACTTAAAGATGGCGTAGAAGTGACAGATGAGGTAGTTGAGTCTGAATACTCAATCGTATTCGATGAAGCAGAAAACCGCATGCACACCATCAAAGCAGTCATGGTTGCGACACTAGGCAGCTAATAAATTAAAAAGTTACGAAGTTAAAAAGTTAAGCACTCACTTGTTCGCAAGACATTGACAAGTTAAGTGCAATAACAGGGAAATGCGGGTGGCGTTCTTGGGATTTTGACCTTGGATAAAACCCGCATTTTTTTTCATGTACTAAAAAAGATTATTACCTGAAAAACCCTGAGATTCGCAGTTCCGACAAAGGCTTAAATGGAAGCTACAAACGGACGTGATTTCGCATAAAAATCCATTAAATGAATACTTTACAGAAAGTATTGCATGGCCTTTTTATCTGAGTATAATCCTCCGCAATTTGTCTAAAGAGAGCAAAAAATGAACCGCAGTTCTGTCGCACATAATTGTCAAACTACACGCCAAAGAGTGGCGTTAGTGTCATTTTTATTTTGCTCTATTGATCGTTTCGAAGCCTCCTATTTTTAGGGGGCTTTTTTTTGTCCGCAATTTGACTGTATGCATAGAAAAAGGAAGACCCGTTATGGCGCATTCGTTATTTAACAAGCACATCATCTCCATTCCAGAGCTCTCTCGTGATGAACTGGAGCTTATCGTCGATACTGCAGCAAGACTCAAAGCAGAGCCAAACCCAGAGCTGCTGAAAAATAAGGTGGTTGCGAGCTGCTTCTTTGAGCCTTCAACTCGAACTCGCCTTTCATTTGAAACCGCAGTTCAACGCCTAGGTGGCACTGTCATCGGTTTTGATAATGGCGGTAACACGTCATTGGCGAAAAAAGGCGAAACACTTGCCGATTCGGTGCAAGTTATCTCTTCTTACGTTGATGCCTTTGTGATGCGTCATCCACAAGAAGGCGCAGCACGTTTAGCCTCTGAGTTCTCTAACGGTGTGCCAATTGTGAATGGTGGCGATGGTGCCAATCAGCACCCAACGCAGACCTTGTTGGATCTATTCTCGATTTACGAAACGCAAGGCACGCTCGACAACCTCAATGTGGCATTCGTTGGTGACCTAAAATATGGCCGCACCGTACACTCATTGACGCAAGCACTATCAAAATTCAATAACGTACGTTTCTTCTTTATTGCGCCAGAAGTGTTAGCGATGCCTGATTACATCTGTGAAGAACTGGAAGAGATGGGGATCCAATACAGCACCCACAGCAGCATTGAAGAAGTGGTGCCTGAGCTGGATGTTCTGTACATGACTCGCGTACAGAAAGAGCGCTTTGATGCGTCAGAATACGCGCACATGAAATCGGCTTACATTCTGACGGCCGATACGCTGAAAGACGCTCGCCAAAACATGAAGGTGCTTCACCCACTGCCACGTGTCGACGAAATCACAACTGACGTCGATAAAACGCCACACGCTTACTACTTCGAACAAGCTGAAAACGGTGTGTATGCACGTGAAGCTTTATTAGCCCTAGTTCTAAACGACACTTTATAAGCAGGAGATACAGTCATGGTTAAACAAACTCAGCTACAAGTAGAAGCGATCCGTAATGGCAGCGTCATTGACCACATCCCTGCTCATCTTGGGATTAAAATTCTCAAACTGTTCAAGCTGCATAAAACAGAACAGCGCATCACTATGGGGTTAAACCTGCCATCATCAGCACTCGGCAACAAAGACCTAATCAAGATTGAGAACATCTTTCTGACCAAGGAACAAGCCAACCAATTGGCTCTGTACGCCCCGCAAGCGACGGTCAATCAGATTGAAGAGTACAAGGTGGTGAACAAGCTAACATTAGTGCTGCCAGACCAAATCAACAGTGTCTACTCTTGCCCGAATAGCAACTGTATTTCGCACGGTGAGCCAGTCGAAAGCAGCTTTAAAGTGCAGCTAAAACAGGAAAACGTGCAGCTAAAATGTCACTACTGTGAAAAAGTATTCTCTCGCGAGATCATGAGTGAAATTCGCTAACCCTTAGCGCCATTATCACGGTCTCCAAAGCACCCTAATACCGATGGATATTTATGCCAAACTTGGAATAAATATCCATTTAACAAAAGAATAAAACTCCAAAATAAAAGCAATTAACTAGAATTTTATTTGGTGATCCCCTTCAAAAAGATAACTATCCTTTAGTGGTAGACTCAATGGATAGACGATCATACATCACGCATACCTTCCCTCTTTATTTCGGGATTCATCGGTAAGCCCTATTTAACAATCGTACTCTACGGCTTTGGGAGTACGCTCGGCGCTATGGACAAGCGATAACCACATGTTGACCTTAAGGAGTTGTTCATGAACCCAATCACTGAGCACGGTTGCTTGTATTCAGCTGAAGATAAAACACTGACTGAAGCGTGCAAACGCTTACTACAACAACAAAGCTTCTCGACCCAAAATCAACTGCGAGAGAAACTTGTCGATATTGGCTATACAGGTATCAGCCAATCGACCGTCTCTCGTATTTTGTCACAGCTTGGTGTTGTCAAAATTCAGAATGCTTGCGGTAAAAAGGTTTACTGCATCACGGTTGAAAGTGCACCGGTTCGTGTCGATGCATCCATCTCATCGCAAATCGAATTCATCACTCATAACCAAGCGATGGTCATCGTAAAAACTCATCCAGGTTGTGCACAACTAGTCGCAAGATTAGTTGATATCGACCCACACACTGAGATTATCGGCACCGTTGGCGGCAATGATACTGTGCTCATCATTCCAAAAGATACGATGAATATTGATGCTTGCGAACAAGTAGTAAAAGCACGCTTGGGTGTAGCTTAAATGTCTCTTTTACAAAGGCAAGTCACTCAAGTTGAATTGCAGCTCCCCACTCGATTACCCAATAAAATCGCTATCCCGCCTTAGGGGATATTTGTTTGCCGATGAAACTAATAGCAAACTATTACGGTCTGATTGAGTTAAGATACCTTCAACTCCATTTTGATGACTAAATAGTATGCGACGACTTGCCACATTACTTTTTGTTTGTGTTTCCCTATTCACCCAGCCTGCGTGGGCGCTATTTGGGAACGACAACGCCGAGCCAAGCTTCGGAGGCAATAACAATGGTTTTGTCCCTGTAGACCAAGCTTTCCCTTTCAATTACTACCAGCAAGACGACAAAGTCCTTCTCGACTGGCAAGTAAAAGAGGGCTACTACCTCTATCAACATAGCCTCTCGTTCACCGGGCAAAATCTCGCTATCGGTAATGTTGAATTAGAAGATGGTAAGCCGCACCAAGATGAATTCTTCGGTGAGGTGAGCATTTATACTCAGCCGTTATTCGTGCAAGTTCCTCTGCAGAGTTACCAAGATGGCTCACAGCTGATCGTTAAGTATCAAGGCTGTGCGGACGCAGGGTTCTGCTACCCACCAGAGACTCGTATCATCGACATTGAACCTTTCACAGCAACAGGTTCTGCTAGTTCGCAAGGTAGTGACTCACAAGCTTCATCTTCTGCTGGCAACGAAACCGATGTTTCTACGCAACCAACATCTCCGAAAGCAGACGTTGTAAGTAACACGACTCAACAGCCAAATGCCCCTGTTTCAAAAGAAGCAGGCTTAGCCGATAAGCTCGGTGACAGTTGGTGGACCCCTCTATTATTCTTAGCACTCGGTGTTGGTTTAGCCTTTACGCCGTGTGTGCTGCCTATGTATCCGATTCTAACGGGTATCGTTTTAGGTGGTGGCAAACTCAGCCAAGGTCGCGCGCTGATGCTGTCCTTTATTTACGTGCAAGGCATGGCGTTAACCTACACCTTATTAGGTTTAGTGGTTGCTTCAGCAGGCATGCAGTTCCAAGCCGCTATGCAGCACCCTTACGTGCTGATCGCGCTGAGTGTTCTGTTCGTGGCGTTGGCAATGTCGATGTTTGGCGTTTATAACCTGCAACTGCCAAGCAGCATTCAAACTTGGCTCAACAATCAAAGCAATAAGCAGCAAGGTGGCAATACCTTGGGCGTATTCGCAATGGGCGCTATCTCTGGCTTGGTGTGTTCACCTTGTACCACGGCGCCATTGTCAGGCGCGCTGCTGTATGTGGCTCAGAGTGGCGACCTATTTACCGGTGCGATTGCTCTGTATGCATTAGCCATGGGTATGGGTATTCCGCTGATTTTAGTTGCGGTATTTGGTAATAAGCTATTGCCTAAAGCGGGCAGCTGGATGGACAAGGTGAAGATCGTATTCGGCTTTATCTTGCTGGCAGCACCTATCTTCCTGCTAGAGCGCATCATTCCTGAATTGTGGGCAACCGTGCTTTGGTCTGGCCTTGGCTTCATCGCCTTTGGTTGGCTGTACCATAGCAAGAATGCACTGCCATTCGGCGGCTGGAAGCAGAGTGCGGTAGGCATCATCGCGATGCTTGGCTTGTTTGCTTCGGCACAGCCTGCATTGAACTATTGGTTTGCGGAGAAGAGCGTAACGGTAGAACAACAGCACATCCAATTTGCACGCATCAACACGGTTGAAGAGCTAGAAATCCAGCTCATCGAAGCGAAGAAACTCGGTAAGCCTGTGATGCTCGACTTCTACGCCGATTGGTGTGTGGCGTGTAAAGAGTTCGAGAAGTACACCTTCCATCAAGCTGATGTGGAAAACAAGCTTTCTGACTTTGTACTGCTACAAGCCGATGTAACGAGAAACATGCCTCAAGACATTGAACTGCTTAAACAATTACAGGTACTTGGCTTACCGACGATTGAGTTCTGGGATGGCGAGGGTAACCATGTTCCAAATGCTCGTGTAACCGGTTTTATGCCTGCTGATGTATTCTTAAAACACATGCAAAACCACCAGCTATAACGGCAATATTCACTAAAATATAAGCCGAATCGAAAGCCGCACCGCCCCTCCGTAACGAGATGGCAGTGCGGCTTTTTTGCTATTCAGAGTAACGCTTTCTTATTCCGGGGATAAAAGTCGATATGGTTCAGACTTTTAATGCATAGATATTGTCCACATACTCAATCAGGATGATAATAAATATTAACTAAATTGTTAAAAGTATGAACGTCATGGACTCGACCTATACCATCATCATTGCTGATGACCACCCTCTCTTTCGCAACGCCCTGTTTCAGTCAGTTCATATGGCGATCAGTGGTGCGAACCTGCTTGAGGCCGATTCTCTCGATGCCTTACTGACTCTGCTAAAGAAAGAAGGCGAGCCGGATCTATTACTGCTCGATCTGAAAATGCCGGGCGCCAATGGCATGTCAGGCTTAATTCAACTGCGCGCTGAATACCCAGATCTACCGATTGTGGTGGTTTCTGCCAGTGAAGATGCCAGCGTGGTCACTCAGGTGAAGAGCCACGGTGCGTTTGGCTTTATTCCTAAGTCGAGTGATATGCGTGAGTTGGTGAGTGCACTGAATCAAGTGCTGAATGGCGACCCGTTCTTCCCTGAAGGGCTTATCACCAATAATGCAGCGTGTAGCGACCTTGCAGAAAAGATTTCCACACTGACGCCTCAGCAATACAAGGTATTAGGGATGCTTTCTGACGGCTTGCTTAACAAGCAAATCGCGTATGAATTGAATGTTTCGGAAGCGACCATCAAAGCACATATGACGGCCATCTTCCGTAAACTGGATGTGAAAAATCGTACTCAAGCGGTTATCTTGCTACAAGAAGTCCACAATTAAGCTTCACTGATATCCTCTTCTAAAGTCGTCTTAGGTAAACATAAACCCAACCTGACGACTTTATGATCATCTATCTCTGCAACCACCCAAGTGATGTCATGCCACTCAAAGCTATCACCCAATACAGAGTGTGCGCCAAGCTCTTGAGCAACCAATTGTTTTAGCGTCATTTCTCGCTCTTCTTCCGAGCCAAGTTCAATACCATAACAATCACTCACTGCCGCAACTGATAGCTCAACATCCAAGAAGAAGTCACCAAAGAATCGTGCCGCCTCTTCTGCTAGAGGCGCCTCACTGAACAACGAACTTAAGCTGTCCAAATCTTTGTCTTGACCAAGCACACATAAGATATCGTTCGCCTCTAACACGGTGCTGCCTGATGGGTGAAGCATGGCATCTTGTCGAAACACTGCCGCAATGCGCGTCCCTTCTGGCATAGATAAGCGTTTAAGCGGCTCGCCGACACACCACTTCTCGTCTTTCAATTTGTAAACAAACATCTCCCACTCACTGGTCGGATAAATCTCCATACCGGTACGAGAAATCGGTGTCGGCGTTGGAGGTAGCGTCACTTGAGCCAATCTCGCGACTTTCATCAAGCTGCCGCCTTGAACAATCAGCGACACCATAACCACGAAGAACGCGATGTTGAAGTAAAGCTGAGCATTAGGCAGGCCAGCCATCATCGGGAACACCGCCAGAATGATCGGTACCGCGCCGCGTAGACCGACCCAAGAAACAAACCAACGTTCCTTGGTGGTAAAGCTTCTGAACGGCAGCAAACCCAACCAAACCGACAGCGGACGAGCAAACAAAATCATACCGAAGGCCAGTGCCAGCGCAGGCAGAGCAATGTCCATCAACGTTGATGGCGTCACCAATAAACCCAATACCAAGAACATCACGATCTGGCTTAGCCACGTCATGCCATCAAGAACATTAAGAATCGAGTGTCGCGAGCGCGTCGGACGATTACCAATGAACAAGCCCACTAGGTAAATCGATAAGATGCCGCTGCCGCCAAGCATGTTAGAGAGCGCAAACAGAGCCACGCCCCCACTGAGTACCAGAATGGAATAAAGGCCATCAGCCAATTGTACTCGATTGATTAAGCTCCATAGAACCCAGCCGCCGCCAATACCAACAAGAGTACCGATACCAAACTGCATCGCAAAACTTTGCAGTAGGAAGTTCATCCCCATCTCAGCGTCAGGGTTACCTAACAGCGCAATTAAGGTCACCGTCAGGAAGACCGCCATTGGGTCGTTAGTGCCCGATTCGATCTCTAGGGTTGAACCAACACGCTCATTGAGACTCTGTCCTTTCAGCAAAGAGAATACCGCTGCCGCATCGGTTGAACCAACAATCGCCCCGACCAAGATGCCCTGCATTAATGACAAGTCAAACAGCCAAGCCGCCATTAATCCGGTTAAGGTTGCTGTACATGCGACACCTATCGTCGCCAGCGAGAGCGAAGGCCAGAAAGCGACCTTGAAGCTCGCCACCTTGGTTCGCATACCGCCATCCAACAGAATCACGGCAAGCGCAAGGTTACTCACCAAGTAGGTCAGTGAGTAATCATCGAAATGAATATTACCGGGTCCATCTTCACCCGCTAACATACCAACGAACAAAAAGATCAAAAGAATAGGAACGCCCAATCGTGAGGACACTTGTGAGAAAAGCACACTGATGGCGATGAGCACCGCACCAGTTAAAAATAAGTGGTTGATAGTTATTGCGTCCAATTCGTTCCCCCAAAGAATAAAACTCAAGATATAAGCATGTTGATCTTCTGCCGCTAAGCATGGCACGGTCGATGAAAGTGCTTTAGTTACTATAACAAACTTATGTTTCCCTTCGTGTCATACGCAGGGCTAAATACCGTTTCTCGGTCATTTAGTTGTTAAATTTTATGACTCGCAGTCTAATTCATCCCTTTTTGTTAGACCTTTGGCTAATTTAACAACATTGTAACATCACATTTTTCTATGGTTATGTCTCCTAGCTCCCATATTTCAGTACATTAGCGCTAATACCATCCCGACTAAAGTTGCACAGATCCCTTGACTTATCCTTGCTACATTCTAAATCGTAACATTACGTTAACACGCTATTTTACAAAACGGTTTCACAAAAACAGTTTCTACGAAAACGGAATAAAGGAGAAGGCAATGGCGTTCGAATCTACGGAACATGCTCAAGCCTACTGGAAGGAAAACTTGGGAATTATGGGAACACTGCTCGCGGTCTGGTTTGCGGTGTCTTACGGCGCTGGCATCTTATTTGTGGATGCCCTCAATACCGTTCAGTTTGGCGGGTTCAAGCTAGGATTTTGGTTCGCTCAGCAAGGTTCGATATACACCTTCGTGGCGCTGATATTTATTTACGTTGTCCGCATGAATGCGCTCGACAAAAAATACAACGTACAGGAAGACTAGAGGCTAGAACATGGATATTCAAACTTGGACGTTTATTCTCGTCGGTATTACTTTCGCGGTATATATCGGCATCGCAATCTGGGCTCGTGCAGGGTCTACTAGTGAGTTCTACGTTGCTGGCGGTGGTGTACACCCAGTAGCAAACGGCATGGCGACCGCTGCTGACTGGATGTCGGCAGCATCATTCATCTCAATGGCAGGTATCATCTCATTCGTTGGTTACGACGGTGCGGTTTACCTAATGGGTTGGACAGGTGGTTATGTACTACTTGCGCTATGTTTAGCACCTTACCTACGTAAGTTCGGTCAGTTTACGGTTCCTGATTTCATCGGTGAGCGTTACTACTCGAAAACGGCACGTATGGTAGCGGTATTCTGTGCAATCTTCGTATCGTTTACGTACGTTGCAGGCCAGATGCGTGGTGTGGGCGTTGTATTCTCTCGTTTCCTAGAAGTTGATATTAACCTAGGCATCATCATTGGTATGGGTATTGTGTTCTTCTACGCAGTACTAGGTGGCATGAAAGGCATCACTTATACGCAGGTAGCTCAATTCTGTGTCCTCATTTTCGCCTTCCTTGTTCCAGCAATCTTTACCTCAATCATGATGACAGGTAACCCACTTCCACAAGTTGGTATGGGCTCTACGCTATCAGGCACAGATGTTTACCTTCTTGATAAACTGGATGGACTGACCGAAGAACTCGGATTTACCGCCTATACCGAAGGTAACAAGAGCATGGTAGATGTATTCTTCATCTGTGCGGCTCTAATGGTCGGTACTGCGGGTCTTCCACACGTAATCATTCGTTTCTTCACGGTACCAAAAGTACGTGATGCTCGTATCTCAGCGGGTTGGGCACTACTGTTCATCTCATTGCTATACACAACAGCACCAGGCGTTGCAGCATTCGCTCGTGTAAACATGATCGAAACAATCAACGGCCCTGACATGCAAGGTGTCGCTGCAGCGGACGCACCAAGCTGGTACAAAAACTGGGAAAGCACTGGCCTAGTAGGTTGGGAAGATAAGAACGGCGATGGCAAAATGTTCTACTCGGGCGATGAGCGCAACGAGATGAAGATTAACCGTGACATCATCGTACTGGCTTCTCCAGAGCTAGCGAAACTACCAAACTGGGTTGTAGCACTGCTTGCAGCCGGTGGCCTAGCAGCCGCACTATCAACAGCCGCGGGTCTACTATTGGTCATCTCAACGTCGATTTCACATGACTTGTTGAAGAAAGGCTTCAGACCAAACATGACCGACAAGCAGGAGCTGTTAGCCGCTCGTCTGGCAGCCATGGTCGCGATTGTCGGTGCCGGTTACTTAGGTATTAACCCACCAGGCTTTGTAGCACAGGTAGTAGCGTTTGCCTTCGGCTTAGCCGCAGCATCCTTCTTCCCAGCGATTATCCTAGGTATCTTCTACAAGAAGATGAACAAGGAAGGCGCAATTGCAGGTATGTTGTCAGGTATTGCCTTCACAGCAAGCTACATCATCTACTTCAAGTTCATTAACCCAGCAGCAAGCACACCTGAAAACTGGTGGTTTGGTATCAGCCCAGAAGGCATCGGTACGCTAGGTATGTGTCTAAACTTCGTAGTATCGATTGCTGTAAACAAAGTAACTGCTGAAGTACCACAAGATGTACAAGATATGGTTGAGAACATCCGTTACCCGAAAGGTGCAGGTGAAGCTCACGACCACTAAGCACGACCATTAAACAAAGATGTTTAGCAAAAAATGAATCAGTACTTACATTGTAGGGATTAGGTACTGACTCCAGAAAGCCGATACTTCGTGTATCGGCTTTTTCTTTTTCTGCTCACTTTATAAAAAGATAAACAAAGGGTTGTTTTTAAAATTTTATTTGATAATAATTATCATTAACATCCAATAAAGAGATGCAGATGATGATGAAAGAGCAGCAGGTTCTCTATTCGAGATTTTACAAAGCACAGGATCGCTTTGCTTCATTAGAACAAGTTCAAGGCCATGAGCCGTTTGTAATTCGAGAGTATATCGAGTGTGCACTGACGCTTTCGGCTTACTATGAAAAGCATGCCGCTCAAGAAAACATCTTGTTGTGCGAGCTGTATCTACGCCAAGTTTTCTTTCATTTGATTGAAGCGATTGAGTCTCCTCAGCGCAGTTTCGCCTTTCGTCATATCTGCCTAGACTCTATTCACTCACCACTATTTTATTTGAAGCGCCACTACTGCCAGCAACCTCAAGGCCAAGCGCGTTTTTTGAATCTCAGCCAAACACTACAACAAGTCCAAGCCCCACTTGGCTAACAAGGATAGAACATGACCCTACAATTTCGGATTGAAAAAGACAGCATGGGCGAAGTGAAAGTCCCTGCCGATGCGCTATACCAAGCACAAACTCAGCGTGCAGCGTATAACTTCGCGTTTAGCTCTCACAAGATGCCGACCAGTTTTATTCAAGCACTGGCGTTAATTAAACAGGCAGCGGCAGATACCAATGCTCAGTTAGGTCTACTGGAAGGTGATATTGCCAACGCGATAGCCGAAGCCAGCCAAGAGATCATTGAGGGTAAACACCTCGATCAATTCCCTATCGATGTCTACCAAACCGGTTCAGGTACCAGTTCCAACATGAATGCCAATGAAGTGATTGCTACGCTTGCCTCAAGAAGCTTGCAAGGCGACGTGAACCCCAATGATCACGTCAACATGGGCCAAAGCAGTAACGATGTGGTGCCAACCGCAATTCAAGTGAGCGTTGCTTTGATGGCTGAAAATAAGCTATTACCTGCATTAACTCACCTTTCTGAAGCACTCACCATCAAACAACAGGAACTTGCGGAGGTCGTGAAGACCGGCCGCACTCATCTAATGGATGCGATGCCAATGACCTTTGCTCAAGAGCTAGGTGGTTGGAAATTTCAGATAGAACACGCTAAGCAAGCAATAGAGAACACCCTGCCCGCTATCAAGGCTTTAGCACAAGGTGGTACTGCGGTTGGAACAGGGATCAATGCTGACCCACGCTTTGCCGATAAGTTTGCGAGTAACCTGTCTCAATCGACAAAGATCAGTTTTAGCTCGAGTGAAAACTTCTTTTTTAGCCTCAGCAGTCAAGACGCGATCGTTGCGCTGTCAGGTCAGCTCAAAACGGCAGCAGTTGCGATCATGAAGATCTCAAACGATCTTCGCTGGATGAACTCTGGGCCGTTGGCTGGCTTAGGGGAAATTGAATTACAGGCTCTACAACCAGGCTCATCGATCATGCCTGGCAAGGTAAATCCTGTGATTCCTGAAGCTGCAGCTATGGCGGCGGCGCAAGTCATTGGCAACGACACCACCATTACCGTAGCCGGACAATCAGGTAACTTCCAACTTAATGTGATGCTGCCAGTGATTGCTCATAACGTGTTGGAAAATATTGAGTTATTGGCAAACAGCTCAGTCGCTTTAGCGGACAAAGCCATCGCGACCTTCACGGTACGCCAAGACAATCTCGATTTGGCACTGTCAAAGAACCCAATCCTAGTGACCGCACTTAACCCTGTGATTGGCTACTTGAAGGCGGCTGATATTGCCAAGAAAGCTTACAAAGAAGGCTTACCAATTCTGGATGTCGCAGAAAGAGAAACCGATCTTAGCCGAGAAGAGCTCAGTAAACTGCTTGATCCAACCACACTGACACAAGGTGGCATTGCTGGTTAGTTATTGAATTAACAAGCGAATCGGCGTTCGCAAAAAAAACAGAGACAAAAAGGCCTCATCTGAGGCCTTTTCACTATCCGCTCACGAACGTACTAATCCGAGCCTGTTAACCCAAACTAGCTCACTCGATTCAAGACCGCTCTTAACTTAAGTGGTTTCACTGGCTTGGCAATAAAGCTAAAGCTGTTGGCCTTTATCGCTGCCAACATGTCATCGGTTCTATCGGCACTGATGATGACACCTTCAAAAGAATCTCCAAGGCGCAAGCGACACTGCTGCAGGACTTCGAGACCCGTTCTGCCATTATCTAAACGGTAATCAGAGAAAATCACATCAGGTAGCCAACCCTCATCTAGGCACTGCAAGCTTTCGACCAAATCAACCGCCGTCTTAACCTCACAGCCCCAACGTCCGATCAGGTTTTCCATACCGACTAAGATTTCTCGTTCATTATCGACACACAATATCTTGAGATGTTCGATGTCGCTGGTCGCCATTGGCGTCGAAGCTTGCACAACTGGAGCCACTTTTTCCGCTCTAGCTAAGGTGATGGAAAAGACACTGCCTTGCCCCGGCCATGAGCGCATCGAAATTTGATGGCCAAGCACATGAGCAATACCTTTCGAGATAGCCAGCCCTAACCCCAATCCTTGATCGGCTCGTACTTGGCTGCCACGAGTAAACTCTTCAAAGATTTCTTGTTGCTTGTCTTCATCGATACCGGTTCCATTATCCCACACATCAATTCGAACCTGTCCATTCACTCTTCTCGCACCCAGTACCACTTTCCCTTCCGGGTTATAGCGGAACGCATTGGTCAAAAAGTTCTGAATCACACGCCTCAACAGCTTAGGGTCTGAATGAATGAACAATGACGACGGAATCATCTTAAACTCAATTTTCTGTTGTCTCGCTAGAGCGCTAAATTCCGCGTTCAAATTGGTTAATACGTCATGCACGGCAATCGCGTGAATGTTGGTTTCTAACTTTCCGGACTCCAATCGAGAGATATCCAGCAAGTCACCAATCAAATCTTCTGCGGCGCCAAGTGCACTCTCGATGTGAGATGACAATTGCTTCACCTCTTGCTCTTTTGCCACCTCAGACAGTGACGAAGCAAATAGACGCGCGGCATTGAGCGGCTGCATCAAATCGTGGCTTACCGCGGCTAGAAAACGACTCTTAGATTGTGATTCTTGATCCGAAATCTGCGTGGCTTTTACCAAGCGATGGTTCAGTTTTTCGAGTTCTTGAGTTCGCTCATGCACTCTCGATTCCAAACTTTCGTTGGCATCTTTTAGCGCTTGCTCTGCTTGTCGGAATACCGTGATGTCGGTAAAGCTCATCACAAAGCCACCACTTGGCATCGGGTTACCTTGCACTTCAATCACTCGACCATCAGGACGAATGCGAGAAGAGGTATGTCGAGTGCCTTGCTCCAAATGATAAACACGGCGACGCACATGATCTTCAGGGTCACCCGGACCACACAAACCTTGCTGAGCATTATGGCGAATCACATCGGAGATCGGCCTGCCCACTTGTATCAAACCAGCCGGGAACTCAAACAATTCTAGATAGCGCTGATTCCACGCCACCAGCCTCATTTGTTTGTCGATTACTGCGATGCCTTGGCCAATATGTTCAATCGCGCCTTGCAGTAAACCACGGCTGAAGTCGTACAGTTCCGAAGCTTCATCCACGATGGTCGCGACTTCTTCAAGCTGCATGTTTCTTCCCTGTAAAGCGGAAGTAAGTACTAACTTAGCAGACGAAGCACCGAATACTCCGGCGAGCACGCGCTCTGCGTGTCGAATCAGACTTGCAGGCGCTTGTTGATTAGGAAGCAGCGGCTGACCGTGTTGTTGCCAATAGCTGTGTAAGGCACTTTTGGCACGCTTACGGCCTACAAAACGCGACGCCAGCATCTCTAATTCAGCGACCGTCACTCGGTTCTGGTAAAGGCTGATATTCTCGTTTTCAGGCAGCGGCGTGCCAACAAATGCTGCTGATTGTAAGCGCTCACTTAGGCTTGGGCGAGTCGTCATCGAAACCACGGCATAGCACAAGGTATTAAGTACAATACTCAGCACAATGCCCCAGTTTGAACTGCTGATATTCCAGCTACTGAGCAGTTCTGGCGGCGTGATAATCCACAGTAAAAGGTTACTGTCACTGTCGCCAGCCAACATGCTGGTTTGGCTCATCAAGGTAATCAGCCAAATCAACGAGCCCACCATTAAGCCGACATACACGCCCTTGCGGTTACCCGGGCGCCAGTACAAACCACCAATAAGTGCTGGCGCGAATTGAGCAATCGCAGCAAAGGAAAGAAAGCCAATCGCTGACAGTGAATGGATGGTATCGAGCGCCTGATAAAACAGCCAAGCACCCAGTAACAGCAGTAAAATTAGCCCGCGGCGAATCACCAATAGCAGGCCAGAAAAGTGTCGATGGGTTCTTTGAGTTAGGCGCATACGGCGCAGTAACAATGGCATCACTAAATCATTCGACACCATGATCGCCAAGGCGATGGTCGACACTATCACCATGCCACTTGCCGCAGACGTACCACCAAGGAAAGCCAGCAAGGCAATGTGATTAGCGCCTTCTGACATTGGCACACTGATCACATAGGTATCCGCTGGCATACCAGTAAGTAGTCCTTGTCCTGCCCAAGCAATTGGCAGCACGAACAGTCCCATCAAAATCAGGTAAAGCGGAAACAACCAACGAGCGGTATGCAGGTCTTGAGGACGTTCGTTCTCTACCACCATGGTATGGAACTGGCGTGGCAGACAGACAATCGCCAACATGGTTAAAACGGTATGAATAATTAAGGTCGGAATATTGGGTGATTCGTAGGTGGAAGCCGCCACATCAAGCAAGTCGATCTTGTCGCTGCTCATCGCCAGATACATGATGAATAGGCCAACGATCAGGAATGCCGCGAGCTTAACGATGGATTCAAACGCCACCGCCATCATCATGCCACGGTGATGCTCTGTGTTATCAATGTGTCTTGTACCAAACAGCATGGTGAAAATAGCCAAAGCACCGACCACAAACCAAGACACATGATAGTCCTGATAACCGAAGTCAGCCGCTAGGTTGGGTGCAACAATATCCAACCCCATGGTAATACCACGCAGTTGCAGAGCAATATAAGGAAGGATACCAACCACGGCGATAACCGTCACCGCCACCGCTAAGCCCTGAGATTTTCCATAACGAGCCGCGATAAAGTCGGCAATGGAGGTGATATGTTCCCGCTTCGCAATCAGGATCAGCCGCGCCAAGATCCGCCAGCCTAGTGTAAAGACTAGAATCGGGGCGAGGTAAATGGGTAAAAAAGACCAAGGGTTGTTACTCGCCTGCCCGACCGTTCCATAGAAGGTCCAAGAGGTACAATACACGGCAATCGAAAGGCTATAGATCCACGGGCGCCAACGCGATAGCCAACGAACCTGCCTGTCTCCATACCAAGCGATCAGAAATAACACGCCCAAGTAGGCTAAAGAGACTGGAATTACTATCCATCCTTGCATTGAAAACCCTTTTTTCATCCATAAAAAAACCTCTCCATAAGGGAGAGGTTTCATTTAACTAAGGATGGGTGATTAACTCAATCGCATCGCTTAAATTCTGTGCTTTAGACTCTAATTATCAGCATTTGCTGTGAGATTCTGACTGTTCCGAATCTGATTGATTAATCTCAACCACTGAACTTCTTTCATCCAACTTAATGAACAGAGCAAGTGCACCCATAGCAGCCATACCCCAGAAGATATTTGCACCCCAAAGCTCATAACCCCAACCACTTAAGGTGGTCATCAGTGCAATAAAGGCACCTAATGGAATCGCGTTATACAGAGCTTGTAGCGCAACCATCTTGTTTTGTTCTTCAGATTGGATGTATTGAATCGCGGCGATGTGTGCCATGGCAAAGGTCACGCCATGCAGTAGCTGCACCATAACCAGTGCGAAAATCGCTGTCGTTGATGCGGTAATACCCCAACGCGCCATCACCCCAATAGCCGCGACGACAAACAAAGTACGCAGTGACCAGCCTGAGAATAATCGCTTACTCAGAGCAAATACGGCCACTTCAGCAACAACACCTAAACTCCACAAGTAACCGATGATAGCTTCTGAGTGACCCGCTTCTTTCCAATAAATCGCACTAAAACTGTAGTAAGCCGCATGACTACCTTGCAGCAGCGCCATCAAGGCTAAAAACTTTACCACTGACGACTCACGCAGCAGTTCACCTAGTTTTGGTCGCGCCGCTTGTTGCTCAGATTGCGTTACTGGCATCACGTTAGGATTTCTCATCGCCAGAATTAATGACAGCAACACACCGGCAAGCGCAGTATACAAAATCATGTCAGTGCCGAATTGTGCCACCAAATAGCCAACAACCGTTGAACCTGCGATAAAGGCAATTGATCCCCAAAGACGAGTTCGGCCGTAGTCGAGCATTTTCAAACGACTGTAATGGTTAGCCATCGCATCAGAAAGAGGAATGATCGGCCCACAACAGAGGTTAAACAGTACCGTTGCCAACAACATCAGTATAAAGCTGCCACCGGTGAAGAAGTGGAAACCGACAAACAGCAGCGCAGCGAAACTCAAACAGCGTAGCGCTGGCATCAAGTGTTCCACTTTATGGATACGCGGCGTAATCACTAAGTTGGCCACACAACGAGTCGCAAAGCCGATACCAATCAATACGCCAATATCACCAGCAGACACGCCTTGGTCTTCAAACCACAACGCCCAAAATGGCAAATACACGCCATACGCAAAAAAGAAACCAAGAAAATACTGAGAGATCCAGCCATAGGGTGAAGGGCTAAACATAAATGACCTATAAAGTGTGCGGAAAAAGGCAGCACCAATTATGCCTATCTCGCATACGATGAAAAAGGGAATTATTACTAGGATAGTATTCCCATATTCAATGGGCCTGGGTATCGCATTTCAATAAGAGATTTCATGCTCATTAATATCCACACTCGCATTTAGACTAAAGTCGTCTGGAGCTTCGCTGGTATTTTGTCAGACTGATTAAAGACTCCCATTTCTTCTTGTGATGCTTATGCCTGACAAATTTAATATGCAGCACCCACCCTTCGATAGCCTGTCCGACGCCGAACAGTTGAAGCTTCGCTCTTCATTAGACGTGGTGTACTACCGCTCCCAAGAAGTGATACTGGAAGCTGAAAGGCCGAGCCGACACCTGCATATTTTGATCAAAGGGGCTGTTGAAGAGCGCGCGAGCAGTGATGGTGAGATTTACGCACACTATGCCAATGACGATATTTTTGATGTCCGCAGCCAGTTTGAACCTCACACCAAACACCAATATATCGCACTCGAAGATACATTAAGTTATCTGCTGCCCACCGATGTTTTTCTTGAGCTTTACCACGCCAATGGCCAATTCGCTGCCTACTTTGATAGCAACCTATCAACACGAAAAGCTTTGATAGAAGCCGCCCAGCAGCAACAGAATCTTGCCGAGTTTATATTGACCAAAGTGGATGACTCTATCTATCACCCACCACTGATACTTGAACCAAACCAACCGATCAACCAAGTCACTCAAACCCTTAAAGAACAAGGGTTAGACTCGGCCCTAGTTCATTTGGAACATGATGATCCAAAAGCTTTTGGATCATCATGTTCCTTACCGCATGGAATCGTCACTCGAACCAATTTATTGCATGCTGTGATGCTCGATAATTTCCCACTGGATGCGCCTGTCGGTGAGATCGCAACGTTTCCGGTGATGCACGTGAACCAAGGCGATTTCTTATTTAATGCCATGATTACCATGACCAGAAATCGAGTGAAAAGGTTGATGGTTTGTGATGGTAAAAATGCGGTCGGTATGTTGGATATGACACAGATCCTCAGTGCATTCTCCACACACTCCCACGTTCTTACTTTGCGTATTGCGCGCGCCACCAGCGTTGAAGAATTGGCAATGGCGTCCAACAAACAGCGTCAACTGGTCGAGAGCTTGCTCAGTAATGGGATTCGCACACGCTTTATCATGGAACTGATTTCTGCGGTCAACGAACAGATCATAGAGAAGGCTTTTGAGTTGGTGATCCCACCGGCACTGCATAATCATTGCTGCCTAATTGTGTTGGGGTCCGAAGGCCGCGGGGAACAAATTCTCAAAACCGATCAAGACAACGCGCTAATAATTCAAGATGGTTTGGAGTGGCATCAATGCCAAAGTGCCATGAACGACCTCACTCATACCCTTCAACAATTGGGTTACCCACTGTGTCCGGGCAACGTGATGGTCAACAATCCGAAATGGGTGCATTCAGAACAAGAGTGGAAACAAACCCTCACCCATTGGGTAAAAAAAACCACGCCAGACACCGTGATGGATATCGCGATCATGGCAGATGCACACGCAGTGGCGGGGAATAGAGAGTTATTAAAACCAGTCAAACAGCACCTCAGTGATTTGATGCTCGGACAAGAATTGATTCTGACCGAGTTCTGCCGCCCTGCTCTGAACTTCTCGGTTCCCCTGACCCTGTTTGGTAATGTGAAGCAATCCAAGTCCGGACTCGACATCAAACAAGGTGGTATTTTCCCTATCGTGCATGGTGTGAGAGCGCTTTGTCTTGAGCATGGTGTCACCGTAAACAACACCTTCGAACGCATTGAGCAACTGGTCAGCAAGAAAGTGCTTGAGCAAAGTACTGCCGATAATCTCAGTGAAGCGCTCAAGCAATTCTTCAAGTGGCGCTTAGCCCAAAGGCTTTCTCAACAGCACAGCAGCAACAAAATTAACGTCAAACTGATGGAGCGAGCAGACAGGGATCTGCTTCGTCATAGCCTGCACGTGGTGAAGAAATTCAAGCAATGGCTCGGCTACCACTATCAGATACGGGATTAGGCAATTGAACGATGAATAGGTTGGTTCGCTATTACTGGCATCACAAGCTCAAAGGCTCTCTCTATCAGCCTCTGTTTACTGCGCCTATTGATCATGAATATGTATCGCTCGATTGTGAAACCACCAGCCTAGACCCCAATCAGGCTGAATTAGTCACCATTGCCGCAACCAAGATCATCGGTAACCGGATCATTACCAGCCAACCTTTTGAAGTCCGATTGCGCGCCCCACAATCGCTCGATTGCAATTCAATAAAAATCCACCGCATTCGTCATCAAGATCTAAAACACGGCATCGAGGAAAAACAGGCTTTAATCGAGCTACTGAACTTCATTGGAAATCGTCCTTTAGTCGGCTATCACATCCGCTATGACAAAAAAATTCTCGACCGCGCCTGTTTAAAACAGCTTGGATTTCCACTGCCTAACCGATTAGTCGAAGTGAGCCAACTCTATCAAGACAAACTCGAAAGACAGCTGCCTAATGCCTATTTTGATCTCAGCATCGATGCCATCTGTCGCCAGCTCGATTTACCCATCCCTGTCAATAAACATGATGCATTACAAGACGCTATCTCCGCTGCGCTGATCTTTGTTCGCCTGAAACATGGTGACCTGCCCCGTTTCAACTCTTCTTATTCTTAATTCAACCACTGGCGCTTCACATAGAGAGCAACATCTCAAAAATGAACTTAACTCGCTATTTTGTAAGTGAAAAGCAGCGTCTCATCCTAAAGTCTAATTGTGGAAATCGCCGTCCTAGCCGAGAGTGATAACACACAGACGGTTCTGTAATAGACCTAGAAACTGAACACAAAGGAAGTTGCCAGTTCATTAGGAATGTAGGCACAAGGAGAGATGCAATGAGTGAAGCCCACGTTTATCCGGTAAAAGAAAATATTAAATCAACCACACACGCGGATAATGACACTTACCTAGCCATGTACCAGCAATCTGTTTCTGACCCTGAAGGCTTTTGGGGTGAACACGGAAAAATCGTTGATTGGATCAAACCTTTCACACAGGTCAAAAACACCTCTTTCGATCCTGGCCACATTGATATTCGCTGGTTTGAAGATGGCACGCTTAACGTTTCGGCTAACTGTATCGACCGCCACCTTGCTGAGCGCGGTGATGAAGTCGCTATCATCTGGGAAGGCGATGACCCGGCTGATGACAAAACTCTAACTTTTAATGAACTACACAAAGAAGTGTGCCTGTTTTCAAATGCTCTAAAAGAGCAAGGCGTGCGCAAAGGTGATGTGGTTTGTTTATACATGCCAATGGTGCCAGAAGCGGCAGTAGCCATGCTGGCATGTACCCGTATTGGTGCGGTTCACACAGTCGTATTTGGTGGTTTCTCACCAGAAGCACTGTCTGGTCGTATTATCGATTCAAATTCTAAAGTCGTTATCACTGCCGATGAAGGCGTGCGTGGCGGCCGCGCGGTTCCATTGAAAAAGAATGTCGACGAAGCACTGACGAACCCTGAAGTGAAAAACATCGAGAAGGTTGTTGTATTCAAACGCACTGGCGGTGATGTGGCATGGCACGAACATCGCGATGTGTGGTGGCATGATGCTATTGCTAATGTATCTGCAGATTGCCCACCAGAAGAGATGAACGCAGAAGATCCACTATTCATCCTTTATACGTCAGGCTCAACAGGTAAACCGAAAGGCGTTATGCACACCACAGGTGGCTACCTTGTTTATGCTGCGATGACCTTCAAATACGTATTCGATTACCAAGAAGGCGAGACTTTCTGGTGTACAGCCGATGTGGGTTGGATTACCGGTCACACATATCTTGTTTACGGACCGCTTGCTAATGGCGCAAAAACGATTCTGTTTGAAGGCGTGCCAAATTACCCGAACACCAGCCGCATGAGCGAAGTGGTCGATAAGCACCAAGTTAATATTCTTTATACGGCGCCAACGGCTATTCGTGCATTGATGGCGAAAGGCAATGAAGCCGTTGAAGGTACTTCTCGTGACAGCCTAAGAATCATGGGCTCAGTGGGTGAACCTATCAACCCAGAGGCGTGGGAGTGGTACTACAAAACAATCGGTAATGAGCAATCTCCAATTGTTGATACATGGTGGCAAACAGAAACGGGCGGTATCTTGATTGCACCGCTACCAGGCGCAACAGACCTGAAACCGGGCTCTGCAACTCGTCCATTCTTCGGTGTGCAACCGGCACTGGTTGATAACATGGGTAACATCATTGAGGGTGCAACAGACGGCAACCTAGTGATTCTTGACTCTTGGCCAGGCCAAATGCGTACCGTTCATGGCGATCATGACCGCTTCGAACAGACTTACTTCTCGACCTTTAAAGGCATGTACTTCACCAGTGACGGCGCTCGTCGTGATGAAGACGGTTACTACTGGATTACGGGGCGTGTCGATGATGTACTTAACGTATCAGGTCACCGTATGGGTACTGCTGAGATTGAATCGGCTCTAGTCGCGTTCGATAAGATTGCAGAAGCCGCGATTGTGGGCATCCCTCATGATATTAAAGGCCAAGCGATTTACGCTTACATCACGCTGAATGATGGTGAGTTCCCAACCGCAGAGCTTCATAAAGAAGTGAAAGACTGGGTACGTAAAGAGATTGGCCCAATTGCAACGCCAGATGTACTGCACTGGACCGACTCTCTACCAAAAACTCGTTCGGGTAAAATCATGCGTCGTATCCTGCGTAAAATCGCGACTGGCGATACAGGTAACCTAGGTGATACCTCGACACTGGCCGACCCAAGCGTGGTTGATAAGCTGATTGCCGAGAAAGCAGAACTGGCATAAGCAACCAATCACAACAGCTAATCACTGTTTAAAACAGCACTTTCTAAACCGTCACCTATGTGGCGGTTTTTTTATGGCTGATCTTGATCTCAAATATCCCGCCCCAAATTAAGGCTAAGACGCTTTTTTGTTAAGTTGGTAACAATTCCAAGCTGTATCAATAGGAGATTAGACCAGTAAATTGCTGCGATTTGCGCTGAATTAGCTATAATCTGGTTCTAATTTTTAAATTTGGGTTTTTCTCACTGGAAATTAACCGCAAATTTTCAATAAAATGGCAACATTCACGTTCGTAAACACGATAAAGGAAGATAGCCCCACGATGTCTACAAAGTTTCGCATTCTAGTTTTAAATGGCCCAAACCTTAACCTGTTAGGCCTTAGAGAGCCCGCACACTACGGTTCTCAAACACTTGACCAGATTATTAGCTCACTGACCGAGCAAGCGAAAGCACACGATGTTGAGCTATCTCACTTACAGTCAAATCGTGAGTACGAACTGATTGAAGCGATCCATAGTGCTTATCAAAATGTTGATTTTATTATTATCAACCCAGCAGCCTTTACACATACCAGTGTGGCACTGCGTGATGCACTACTTGGCGTTGCCATACCATTTATTGAGGTTCATCTATCGAATGTTCACGCGCGTGAACCATTCCGTCACCACTCTTACCTATCTGATAAAGCAGAAGGTGTGATTTGTGGCTTAGGTGCCCAAGGTTATCAATTTGCTTTGACCGCTGCGCTCAGCAAGCTCAACTCAAAGTAAACATAAACAACGAACTATTACTAACCTACTCAGTCATAGAGTAAGTTCAATTAACAGATAAAGAGAAAGAAACAATGGATATTCGCAAAATCAAAAAGCTAATCGAATTGGTTGAAGAGTCTGGTATTTCTGAGCTAGAAATCTCTGAAGGTGAAGAGTCAGTACGAATCAGTCGTAACAGCACTGCACCTGTAGCACCTGTTCAATATGCAGCTGCTCCAGCACCTGTAGCGGCAGCAGCTCCTGCGGCGGCACCTGTAGCAGCAGAAGCAGCAGCTCCTGCAGTTCCAGCTGGTCACCAAGTTCTTTCTCCAATGGTTGGTACTTTCTACGGCGCTCCAAGCCCAGACGCAAAACCATTCGTTAAAGTTGGTCAATCTGTAACTGCTGGCGAAACGCTATGTATCGTTGAAGCAATGAAAATGATGAACCAAATCGAAGCTGATAAATCTGGTGTTGTAACAGCTATCCTAGTTGAAGACGGTCAACCAGTAGAATTCGACCAAGCTCTAGTAATTATCGAATAATAGAGAGCACTCATTATGTTAGATAAATTAGTAATCGCGAACCGTGGTGAGATTGCACTACGTATTCTGCGTGCATGTAAAGAGCTTGGCATTAAAACGGTAGCGGTTCACTCAACTGCTGACCGTGACCTTAAGCACGTACTGCTTGCAGACGAAACCATTTGTATCGGTCCAGCTCGTGGTATCGATAGCTACCTAAACATCCCTCGTATCATCAGCGCAGCTGAAGTTACAGGTGCAGTAGCTGTTCACCCTGGCTACGGCTTCCTATCTGAAAATGCAGACTTTGCAGAACAGGTAGAGCGCAGTGGCTTTATCTTCGTTGGCCCTAAAGCTGAAACCATTCGCATGATGGGTGACAAAGTGTCAGCTATCACGTCAATGAAGAAAGCTGGCGTACCTTGTGTACCAGGTTCTGACGGCCCTCTTAACGACGACGAAGCAAAAAACAAAGCGCACGCTAAACGCATTGGCTTCCCAGTTATCATCAAGGCATCTGGCGGCGGCGGCGGTCGTGGTATGCGTGTTGTTCGTTCTGAAGCAGAATTAACAGAAGCTATCGCGATGACTCGTGCTGAAGCAAAAGCATGTTTCAACAACGACATGGTTTACATGGAGAAATTCCTAGAAAACCCACGTCACATTGAAGTACAAGTGCTTGCAGATGGCCAAGGTAATGCTATCCACCTAGGTGAGCGTGACTGTTCAATGCAACGTCGTCACCAGAAAGTTGTGGAAGAAGCGCCAGCTCCAGGTATCACTGAAGAGATGCGTAAGTACATTGGCGAACGTTGTACTCGTGCATGTATTGAGATCGGTTACCGCGGTGCAGGTACATTTGAATTCCTATACGAGAACGGTGAATTCTACTTCATCGAAATGAACACTCGTATCCAGGTTGAACACACGATTACTGAAATGGTAACGGGTATCGACCTAGTGAAAGAACAGCTACGTATTGCAGCTGGTCAGCCTCTATCATTCACTCAGGATGACATTAAGCTGCGTGGCCACTCAATCGAATGTCGTATCAATGCTGAAGATCCAGTTCGTTTCCTACCTTCACCAGGTAAGATTGAACGTTTCCACGCACCAGGCGGCATGGGCGTACGTTGGGAATCTCACATCTACACGGGTTACACAGTGCCACCACACTACGATTCAATGATTGGTAAGCTGATCACTTACGGTGAGAACCGTGATGTTGCTATCGCTCGTATGAAGAACGCATTGGGTGAAATGATTGTTGAAGGTATTAACGTTAATACTGAGCTTCAACTGTCTATTATGAACGACGAAAACTTCCAACACGGTGGTGCAAACATCCACTACCTTGAGAAGAAACTTGGTTTGTCATAATCCGTTCGTTTAAGAACAGTCAAAATGCTCACTTCGGTGAGCATTTTTGTTTTTGAACCGCCGAAAAAATCAATCTTTAATCCCCATTATATTCCGTGGGGTTTTGGTGAATTTGCTCATATTTTCTGCTAGAATCGCCATCCAATTTTTCTCATATAGAAGATGCAGCCATGCCTTGGATTCAAATCAAGCTTAATGCTACCAATGAAAATGCCGAACAAATCGGCGACATGTTAATGGAAGAGACTGGTGCTCTTTCTGTAACTTTCCTGGATGCACAAGATACCCCTGTATTTGAGCCTCTGCCAGGCGAAACTCGCCTTTGGGGTGATACTGACATTCTCGCGCTTTACGACGCTGAGACTGATACTGGTGTCGTTCTAGCGCAGATTAAAGCAAGCAACATGTTCCCTGCAGACTTTGCTCATAAAGTAGAGCAAATTGAAGACAAGGATTGGGAGCGTGAATGGATGGACAACTTCCACCCAATGAAGTTTGGTGAGCGTTTATGGATCTGCCCTAGCTGGCGCGATATCCCTGAACCTGACGCTGTTAACGTAATGCTAGACCCTGGCCTTGCATTTGGTACAGGTACTCACCCGACAACGGCATTGTGTCTTGAGTGGCTTGAAGGCTTAGACCTTGCAGGCAAAACCGTGATCGACTTCGGTTGTGGCTCAGGCATCCTAGCGATCGCTGCGATCAAACTAGGCGCAGCAAAAGTTATCGGGATCGACATTGATCCTCAAGCTCTGCTTGCATCAAAAGACAACGCACAACGCAATGGCGTTGCTGAGCAACTAGAGGTGTTCTTGCCACAAGATCAACCGGAAGGTTTGCTAGCAGACGTTGTTGTTGCCAACATTCTTGCGGGTCCATTACGCGACCTTTCTGGCATCATCAAGGGCCTAGTTAAGCCAAATGGTGTACTTGCGATGTCGGGTGTTTTAGATACACAAGCAGAAGATGTTGCCACTTATTATCGTGATGAGCTTCACATTGATCCGATCATCGAACAACAAGAATGGTGTCGAATCTCAGGTCGCAAGCAAGGCTAGACAAGACTTTGGGCGCTAATTGACTGAAATTTAAACAAATTACAAAAACAAATTGTAAATGCTCAAATATTAGTCTTTTCACGCAGCGAAAAAATGCGTAAAATGCGCGCCCTTGCTGGTACAGAACTGTGATGACATTTTTGAAAATCGGAAATTATCAACTTAAGAACAATCTAATCGTCGCTCCTATGGCTGGCGTAACGGATAGACCATTCCGTGAGTTGTGTCTTCGCTACGGGGCGGGGATGGCAGTCAGTGAAATGATGTCCTCCAATCCGAAAGTTTGGAAAACGTCAAAGTCTCAGCAGCGTATGGTACATGAAGGCGAATCGGGCATTCGTTCAGTACAAATCGCTGGTGCAGATCCACAGCTTATGGCCGAGGCTGCTCAATTTAATGTCGATAACGGTGCGCAAATCATCGATATCAACATGGGTTGTCCAGCCAAAAAAGTGAATAAGAAGCTTGCGGGCTCAGCCTTACTGCAGCATCCAGAACTCATTGAAGACATTCTGAAAGCGGTGGTAAATGCTGTCGACGTTCCAGTAACGTTGAAAACGCGCACAGGCTGGGATACAGACAATAGAAACTGTGTCCAAATCGCGAAAATAGCCGAAGACTGCGGCATACAAGCTCTTGCGCTCCATGGAAGAACTCGCGCTTGTATGTACAAAGGTGAGGCAGAATACAAACACATTAAAGCAGCGAAACAAGCAGTATCTATTCCGGTTATCGCTAACGGTGATATCGATAGTCCGGAAAAAGCGAAGTTTGTGCTGGAGTACACCGGCGCTGATGCTTTAATGATAGGTCGACCTGCCCAAGGACGTCCTTGGATTTTTAACGAAATCCTACACTATTTGGAAAACGGCACCACGATGGACCCACTCCCGATTTCGGAAGTGAAAGACATCATGCTTGGTCATGTGCACGCTCTACATGAATTTTATGGAGAGTTTTTAGGCCCTCGCATCGCTCGTAAGCATGTGGGTTGGTATCTAAAAGAACATGAACAAGCGAGTGAGTTTCGCCGTACCTTCAACGCATTCGAAGCAGGTGATCTGCAGCTTGAAGCGCTAGAAGGTTTTTTTGATAACGTTGCACCATAATTACGAGAAGAGCTAGACCGAATATGTTCGAACAAAATCTGACTTCAGAAGCATTGACAGTAACTACAGTTACATCACAAGACCAAATCACGCAGAAGCCACTACGTGACTCAGTTAAAGCATCATTGAAAAATTACCTTGCTCAATTAAACGGTCAAGAAGTCAGCGAGTTATACGAATTAGTATTAGCTGAAGTTGAACAGCCACTACTAGACACTATCATGCAGTACACTCGCGGTAACCAAACTCGCGCAGCAACCATGATGGGTATTAACCGCGGTACTCTTCGCAAGAAACTTAAAAAATACGGCATGAACTAATCGTTCTTTCGTAATTTATTGAATTGAAAGCCAAGCTCATTGTTGAGTTTGGCTTTTTTTTGGCTTGTCGATCCGTGATAGTGGCTGATTACTCTCCAGTGCGACAACAGCGCCCTTTGTCGACGTTTGCGGAATCCAAGGCTGCCAGAATCGAACAATGGCTTGCATCGTCGTCTACGTGGCCGCAACACGCATCATTAATCTTCTTAAGTGCGGTGCGAATCTTAGTTAACTCAGTGATCTTCTCATCAATCATCTCTAATTTTGCTGAGGTAATCGACTTCACTTCAGCGCAACTGTGCTGTGTGGCCTCGAGGCGAATCTCAAGCAATTCTTTAATCTCGTCCAAACTCAGCCCCAACGCTTTAGATTTGAGAATAAACGTCACCTGTTTCTGGTTATTTTCATCATATAGGCGATAACCCGAGTCACTGCGACTGGCTGGCGCGATCAGGTTATTCTTCTCATAAAATCGCAAGGTATCGGCTGTCACACCGCATCGCTTCGCTAATTCACCGATCTGAAACATGTTTTTTCCTACTGTTTCGTCCATTCCACAATTAACCTTATCGTTACTTTTCAGGCTGAAATGGCACTTTTCATAATTAATTTTGAGATGCCAAACGATTGCGCGAGCTTTTTTGTAATAAATTAGTTAGAATCTGCGCCATCAAATTTGGAGTTGGTTATCTTATAGCTTAATCATAAGACTAACCCAAAAGGTCTTTACCAAAACTGGCCAATATTTTATCTCTTACTGGTATCTAAGATAATCCACGCTAAGAAGATAGAAACAAGTTCTTTTTTGGCAAATATCTTTATTTTAACCCCATGAATTTGAGGAAGATGGAAGCATGAATAACGCTCGTCCAATTCGCCGCGCTCTAATCAGCGTATCAGACAAAACTGGTATCGTTGAATTTGCACAAGCTCTTGCTAACCGTGGTGTAGATATCCTATCTACCGGTGGCACTGCTCGCCTGCTTGCTGAAAAAGGCATCTCTGTTACAGAAGTATCTGACTACACTGGTTTCCCAGAAATGATGGATGGCCGTGTTAAGACTCTGCACCCAAAAGTTCATGGTGGTGTTCTAGGCCGTCGTGGCCAAGATGATGACGTGATGGAAACTCACGGTATCAACCCTATCGATATGGTTGTTGTAAACCTATACCCATTCGCAGAAACCGTTGCTAAAGAAGGTTGTACCCTTGCTGATGCTGTTGAGAACATCGACATCGGCGGCCCTACAATGGTTCGCTCTGCAGCGAAAAACCACAAAGACGTAACGATCGTTGTTAACGCACACGACTACGAGCGCGTTGTCGCTGAAATGGACACGAACGATAAATCTCTAACACTAGAGACTCGCTTCGACCTCGCTATCGCAGCATTCGAGCACACCGCTTCTTACGACGGCATGATCGCAAACTACTTCGGCACTATGGTTCCATCTTACGGTGAGAACAAAGAAGGTGACGAACCTTCTCCTGAAAACAAGAGCAAATTCCCTCGCACGTTCAACCAACAGTTCGAGAAAAAGCAAGACATGCGCTACGGTGAGAACAGCCACCAGGCAGCCGCATTCTACGTTGAAGCAAACCCTGAAGAAGCATCAGTTTCTACAGCTCGCCAGATTCAAGGTAAAGCCCTTTCTTACAACAACATCGCTGACACCGACGCAGCACTTGAGTGTGTGAAAGAGTTCGACCAGCCAGCATGTGTGATCGTTAAGCACGCTAACCCATGTGGTGTTGCACTAGGTGAAGACATCCTAGAAGCTTACGACCGTGCATTCAAAACAGACCCAACTTCTGCATTTGGCGGCATCATCGCTTTCAACCGTGAGCTAGACGCTGCAACAGCAACGGCTATCACTGAGCGTCAATTCGTTGAAGTTATCATTGCACCATCAGTTTCTGCTGAAGCAGTAGCAATCGTAGCGGCTAAGAAAAACCTTCGCCTACTTGAGTGTGGTGAGTGGACAACGAAGACAACTGGCTTTGACGTTAAACGCGTTAACGGTGGTTTGCTAGTTCAAGACCGCGACCAAGGCATGGTGTCTGAAGATGACCTTAAAGTGGTTTCTAAGCGCCAACCTACAGCTGAAGAATTGAAAGATGCTCTATTCTGCTGGAAAGTAGCGAAATACGTTAAATCTAACGCTATCGTTTACTCGAAAGGCGACATGACAATTGGTGTTGGCGCTGGCCAAATGAGCCGCGTTTACTCTGCGAAAATCGCAGGCATCAAAGCTGCAGACGAAGGTCTACAGGTTGAAGGCTGTGTGATGGCATCAGATGCATTCTTCCCATTCCGTGACGGTATCGATGCGGCTGCAGAGGCTGGCATCAAGTGTGTTATCCAACCGGGCGGCTCTATGCGTGATGACGAAGTTATCGCAGCAGCAGACGAACACGGCATGGCGATGATCTTTACGGGCATGCGTCACTTCCGCCACTAGAAAGAAAAGATACGAGAGCGCTTCGCTACGGGAAACGAGAACGCTGCGCTCCGAGATGAGCAACACTATCATTTAGTGTTGCTCAGACATTTTTTAGTTCTACTACTATCAATTTTGATTGAAGGTTTAAAACATGAATGTATTGATTATTGGTGCTGGCGGTCGTGAGCATGCACTAGGTTGGAAAGCAGCACAAAACCCAAACGTTGAAACAGTATTCATCGCTCCAGGTAACGCAGGTACTGCACTTGAGCCAAAACTAGAGAACGTAAACATCGGCGTTGAAGACATCGCTGGTTTAGTCGCGTTTGCTCAAGATAAAAAAATCGAACTGACTATCGTGGGCCCTGAAGCACCATTGGTTATCGGTGTGGTTGATGCATTCCGCGAAGTAGGTTTGCCAATCTTCGGCCCTACTCAAGCTGCAGCACAGCTTGAAGGCTCTAAAGCATTCACTAAAGACTTCCTAGCTCGTCATGATATCCCAACAGGTTACTACTCAAACTTCACTGAGATTGAGCCAGCTATCGCTTACGTTCGCGAGCAAGGCGCTCCTATCGTAGTGAAAGCTGACGGTCTTGCGGCAGGTAAAGGCGTTATCGTTGCGATGACCCTTGAAGAAGCAGAAGACGCAATCAAAGACATGCTAGCGGGCAACGCCTTTGGCGAAGCAGGCAGCCGCGTTGTTATCGAAGAGTTCCTCGAAGGCGAAGAAGCAAGCTTCATCGTAATGGTTGACGGCTCTAGCGTGCTTCCTATGGCCACCAGCCAAGATCACAAACGTGTTGGCGACAAAGACACTGGGCCAAACACGGGCGGCATGGGTGCTTACTCTCCTGCGCCGGTTGTAACTCCAGAAATCCACAACCGTATCCTTGAGGAAGTTATCTACCCAACGGTACGTGGTATGGACGCAGAAGGCGCACCTTACACAGGTTTCCTTTACGCTGGCCTAATGATCGATGCTGACGGCACACCTAAAGTTATCGAATACAACTGCCGCTTTGGCGACCCTGAAACGCAACCTATCATGATGCGTATGGAGTCAGACCTTGTTGAACTTTGCCTAATGGCTATCGACGAGAAGCTCGACGAAGCAGAATCGAAGTGGGATCCACGCGCTTCTATCGGTGTTGTTCTTGCGGCTGGCGGTTACCCTGCTGACTACGCAAAAGGTGACGTTATTTCACTACCAACAAGCGAAGTTGAAGGCCAAAAGGTTTTCCACGCGGGTACGACAAATAATGAAGCTGGCGACGTTGTGACAAACGGCGGTCGTGTACTTTGTGCAACAGCACTGGGCAATACGGTTTCTGAGGCTCAAGAGCGCGCTTACGCGTTGACGAAGCAAGTTAGCTGGAATGGTATGTTCCACCGCAATGATATTGGTTACCGTGCGATTGCGCGCGAACAAGAGCAGTAAACAATCTTGTTGCTCGCTTACTTTCCAATAACAGTAAGCAAATGACAGCAAGTGAATAACAGAAAAAGGCGCCTCAATAGGCGCCTTTTATTATCTCATTTACACAAGAATCTGTATTTGTACAGACAAATAGGCACTTGGCCTACAGTAGGCCAAATACTCTCAATCCTTTGATTACTCGCTATTCTTTCAACAATGATGGCCTAACGACACAATCATGGCTGTCTTCAGCCAGCATCAGTAACTCTTCCACGCTCATCTTACCCAGTGAATCACTGCCAAGAAACGCCGCATAGCTTTCCACAGACGCCAATCGGTCAATCACGAAGCCTGGCAAGGTCTGGTTAAATTCAATGCGATCAAACTCACCACCAGCGCACGTTTTAAAAGAGCTGCCATTCCAGTAACCCTGAATCAGCCTAAGCCCTTCATCATGCTGCTTCGTTGTGGTCTCTAGAACCGACGTCGCTTCTTTCTGATAGTTTTCAAGCTGCTTGGCTTGGATAGGTAAGATTTTGCTATCAATACGATACTGTTGATACACAGCTTCGCCTGACTTATTGAAACGCACATGGACTCGATAGGGAACCAGCTCATTAGAAGAGTTACGCTGCTCGCCTTCACGAATGAATTCACGAAGCACGCCTTCTGACCAAGCATAATCAGTTTGGTACCAGCCGTAATCGCCGACAGTGACGTAGTCAGCTGAAGTATGAGGTTGTGTTAGCTTGTTTGTAACCCAGTAGAAACTCGTCGCGTCGCCCATGACTTGGCCGCCAGTGTGAGTTTCAAATTGCTCTAGGTTTTTGCGAGGGCTTGTTGAAGAACAGCCAATAAGAAATGTAGATAATAGTGAAACGAGAAGAAATGCTTTTTTCATAAAAACCTGTACCGAGGTGGAATACGACTACCTCGGTACAGTTTAGATTATTTCACTGAATCTTTCAGCGCTTTACCTGCAACAAATGCTGGAACATTTGCAGCAGCGATTTGGATCTCATCACCAGTTTTTGGGTTACGACCAGTGCGAGCTGCACGGTGGTTTACTTTAAAAGTACCAAAACCAATTAGCTGAACTTGATCGCCATCTTTAAGAGCATCTGTAACACCGCCAAGAGTCGCTTCTAGAGCAGCTTTAGCTTGTGCTTTAGAAAGGTCCGCTTTTTCAGCAATAAAGTCGATTAATTGAGTCTTGTTCATTTTAGGTTTCCCTTCTTTGTATTTTTGAATTCAATTCACTCTAAAACATAAATGCCCCATCTGGCAAAGGTTTGTCGTCGATCTTTAGCTCTAATGCCGTAGTTTTAGCCATAATATGAGTAATAACTCACAATTTGTTACTGATTTTATTAAGCAAGCCCTTGTTTAAAAGGGGCTGAGAGCAAAATTAATGATGACCTAGCCACTACTTTTTCACTATAATCCACGCTGAATCGCTGCTAAAGCGTACAATTTAATTTAAGGGCAAACATGCTGCTGCTATCTATTTACGTCTCCATTGCTATTGGAGTTTCTTTCATTTGTTCTGTTTTGGAAGCTGTACTTTTGAGTATTAGTCCGAGCTACATTGCTCAACTAAAACAAAATGGGCACCCTGCAGCAGAGTCTTTAGACAAACTGAAAACAGATATTGACCGCCCGCTTGCGTCAATTTTAACGCTCAACACCATCGCCCATACTATCGGTGCTGCGACAGCAGGTGCACAAGCGGCTGTCGTTTTTGGTAGCCAATGGTTAGGTGTCTTCTCTGCCGTGCTAACGCTAGGTATCTTGGTATTATCTGAGATTGTTCCAAAGACCATTGGTGCAACCTACTGGCGTCAACTTGCTCCTGCTTCGGCAAGCGTGCTTCGTTGGATGGTGTTCTTCCTAACACCGTTTGTATGGTTCTCAGAACAGATCACCAAACGTCTTGCTCGTGGCCACCAAGCACCAAAAATGCGTGATGAGTTATCTGCAATGGCGATTTTGGCAAAAGAGAGCGGTGAATTTGCAGAAGGCGAGTCAAAAATCCTGAGCAACCTACTGGGTATTCAAGATGTACCCGTGACTCAGGTAATGACGCCGCGCCCAGTGGTATTCCGTGTTGATGCGGAAATGAGTGTGAATACGTTCCTAGAACAACATAAAGACACGCCATTCTCACGTCCGCTGGTTTACAGCGAGCAGAGTGACAACATCATCGGTTTTGTTCACCGCTTAGAGCTGTTTAGATTGCAGCAAGCCGGTTGTGGTGAGAAAGCTTTGGGTGAAGTAATGCGCCCTATCCACGTGTTGCTGAACAACATGGGCTTGGCTAAGGCCTTTGACCAGATGATGGCAAACCGCCTGCAACTGTCTTTAGTTGTGGACGAATACGGCACTATTCAGGGCATCATCACCCTAGAAGACATCTTTGAGCACCTAGTGGGCGAAGAGATTGTCGATGAAGCGGATAAGACGACTGATATGCAAGAACTGGCGTTCCAACGCTGGGAGAAGTGGAAAGAGACACACGGTGTTATCGAAAACCGCGATGACGAGGACGAGGAAGAAACTCCAGCAGACAACGACTCTTCAGATGCAAAATCAACGAATGACGACGACGCATCAAAAGATAAGGCATCAAAAGACAAAGTGTAGAACGAAGACAAAAAAGACGCTTAATCTAAATTTGATACCGTCAGATACAACAAAGGCTCCCTAGGGAGCCTTTGTTTTTATTCGTACCTTGGTGCAATTGCGAATTATAGCGCAACACCAATGTTACTGACTGGGTCTTCACGCAGTTCGTGGCGTAGGTCTTTGATCAGCTCTAAGTCACGCTCAGTCGTTTCACGTAGAGGTCGGAAAATGGCCCACTGAACGTCCCACTCTTCACACACCGCTTCGTTTTCTTTCTGGTTTTCGTTCGTCACTTCTTCAGCGCCTTGAGCAAACTCAAGCTCAGCAACCGTCTTCACCGATTGTTGACTCACTTTAATTACCGCTTCCAACATATGTTCACGGTCAAGCAGACCATGAATTAGCGTTGCTAGGCCTTGGCATGCGTCCATTGCTGGGTAAACACCATAAAAATCAAAATCATCACCGCTAGGGAATAGCTCTTCAACCTTCTCAAGTTGACGCTCAAAGTTCACCTTTGCTGTTTTAACCGTCAGGATTTCCCAAATGCTATCCAAAACATCACGATAGATTCGAGCTTCCGCAAATTCTGTATTCTCACAAAACATGGCATAGTTAGGGTACATACGCTCACATAGACACGCCATAAAGGTAATTTGTTGCCAAGGTTCTAACTTTTCAAGACGAACCTGCAGTGGATTCTGAAGCATAGTCACTCAATAATTGCAGAAAAAGACAGCGAAAGTGTACTTGATAAACCCTGGGGGGAAAAGGTAAGCCGATGAACAATTTTACGAATAAGCTCTATATTCTTACTGAGCATGACGATACCTATACGCAACTGATTCTAAACCAGGATTTACCCGACCTAGAAATCACTCAAAACCCCAAATCAGCACAGATTGTCTTGGCGTCACCACCTCTAATCGCAGAGCGCCTCGGCGAGTTTAAAGAGCTAGACTGGGTACAGAGTACCTATGCCGGAATCAATAAACTCACTCAGCCAGATCTGCGTCAGGACTATACGCTAACCAACGTCAAAGGCATCTTTGGTCCGGCTATCGCAGAATACGTATTGGGTTACACAATCAGTCACTGTAGACACTTCCCTCATTACCACCAGCATCAACAACAACGAAACTGGCAGCCACAGCTTTATACTAGCCTAACTGACAAAACTATGGTGATTTTAGGAACAGGTTCAATCGGCAGTCATTTGGCAAAAACCGCGGCGGCTTTTGGTATTCATACCATAGGTGTCAACCGTACCGGCATCCCATCCAAACAAGAAACCTTTAAAGAGACTTTCCACATCAATGAGATAGAGGCTGCCCTTAAGCAGACCGATATTGTGGTCAACACCTTGCCATCAACCGCTGAAACCTATCAGCTGTTGAACCAAACCACGTTAGGTTACTGCTCTAATGTGTTGCTGTTTAATGTCGGTCGAGGGGAAAGCATCGACAATAAAGCCTTGTTGCTCGCCATAAAAAACAGATGGGTAGAACACGCATTTTTAGATGTGTTTGAAAGTGAACCCCTCTCTCAGGAACATCCTTTCTGGAAACTACCGCAAGTCACCATCACTCCACACATCGCTGCACTCAGTGAGCCAAGACAAGTAGTCGAGATCTTCGCAGAGAATTACAAACAGTGGCGAGATGGCTTTACACTTAATCATGTCATCGATTTTGATAAAGGTTACTGATGTCCTCTTCGTTACTTAAAGAGATTCGACAATGCCGAGCTTGTGAGCCTCACCTATCACACGGTGCCAACCCGGTGATTCAAGCGCATCCAAACGCGCGCTTGCTGATCATAGGCCAAGCGCCGGGTATCAAGGTGCATGAGTCGTCGATACCTTGGAATGACGCCAGTGGTGAACGACTAAGAGAATGGTTAGGGGTAGATAGCGATACTTTTTACGACGAGCAAAAAGTCGCGATTGTGCCTATGGGGTTTTGTTATCCGGGGAAAGGGAAAAGTGGCGATCTCCCACCACGCAAAGAGTGCGCGGGGCTTTGGCACAACAAAGTGCTGCAATCTCTACCCAATATTCAAATGACACTGCTGATTGGCCAGTACGCACAAAACCATTACCTAACAAACAAAACCACCAGCACATTGACCGAAACCGTGCGTGATTGGCAAAGGTGGGCGCCTGAGTTTTTGCCATTACCCCACCCTTCGCCACGCAATAATATCTGGCTCAAGAAGAACCCTTGGTTTGAAAGTGAAGTCATTCCTTATATCAGGAAACACATCTCTGAGCATTTGGCCTACCATGATCCAAATACCTAATTAACTGCACACAACAAGATTAAACCGCCATCAAATGCCAATTTCAGGCAATAAAAAAGCGCTGTTGGTTTCCCAACAGCGCTTTCAATAATCTTACTCAGAATTACTTGTGGTAAGGCTTAGACAATTCGTGAACAGCGTCAACGAATACACCAGCGTTCTCTGGCGGTACATCTAAGTGGATACCGTGGCCTAGGTTAAATACATGACCGGTACCACCGTCGCCGAAGCCTTCAAGGATGCTGCCCACTTCTTCGCGAATACGTTCAGGCTGAGCGTAAAGCATTGAAGGATCCATGTTACCTTGCAGAGCAACTTTGTCGCCGATGCGAGCTTTTGCATCTGCGATGTTGATAGTCCAGTCTAGACCAACCGCATCACAACCTGTTGCTGCGATAGACTCAAGCCACATGCCACCGTTCTTAGTGAACAGAGTAACCGGTACTCGACGACCTTCGTTTTCACGGATTAGGCCATCAACGATTTTGTGCATGTATTGCAGTGAGAATAGGTTGTAGTCACGAGGAGTCAGTACACCACCCCATGTATCAAATACCATTACCGATTGAGCACCCGCTTTAATTTGCGCGTTCAGGTATTCGATAACACTGTCAGCCAGCTTATCTAGAAGCAGGTGCAGCGTTTGTGGTTCTGCGTACATCATCTTCTTGATCTTAGTGAATGCTTTAGAGCTTCCACCTTCAACCATGTATGTCGCTAGAGTCCATGGGCTACCAGAGAAACCAATCAGTGGCACTTCGCCTTTCAGGTCTTTACGGATCTGACGAACGGCATTCATTACGTATTGAAGCTCACCTTCTGGATCTGGTAGGCCAATCTTCTCTACGTCAGCTTTACACGTGATAGGACGCTCAAACTTAGGACCTTCACCTGTTTCAAAGTACAAACCTAAGCCCATTGCATCAGGGATAGTTAGGATGTCTGAGAACAAGATTGCCGCATCAAGCGGGAAACGACGTAAAGGTTGAAGTGTTACTTCTGATGCCAGTTCAGCGTTTTTGCACAAAGACATGAAATCGCCCGCTTCAGCGCGCGTTGCTTTGTACTCAGGAAGATAGCGGCCAGCTTGGCGCATCATCCATACCGGTGTGTAATCAACAGGCTGTTTTAAAAGTGCGCGTAAATAGCGATCGTTTTTTAATTCGGTCATTCCGTTAAATTCCAATTCAATCTTGTCTAGTTTTGATGGCAAGTATTCTAACACTGATTGAAGGGTAAAAGCTGTGTGCTTTGCAACCTAGATCAAGTTATTAACTTTTAAATCAATGCTTAATTTGCACCCAATTACGGGAGCATGTTAAAAATTTGTTCGCTAGCGAAAATTACAATTATAACATCTGAGTAGTCACTACTCAGCATCTCATAACGACATCTTACTTACCCCCTCCACTTGTGGAGGGTTTTTTTTAGCTTTTGATCACCCATAGGCCAAATACTATCACAGGCAAATTAGTGCTCTAGTATCTGCTCAGTCACACCATCTTTCATCACGTCATCAACGGTTTTCTCAATCAACTGTCTCGCAATGGTTCCAACAGGAGCAACATCAGGCAGGCTTGTTACGTCAAACCATTGAGCATCCGATAGCTCGCTGTAGTCAGGCTTGAGCGTACCACCAGCATAATCTGCGAGAAAGCCCATCATCATACTCGATGGAAACGCCCATGGCTGGCTGCCAAAATAACGAATATTATCGACATCGATACCCGTTTCTTCTTTGACTTCTCTTGCCACACACTGCTCTAAGGTCTCTCCGACCTCTAGGAAGCCCGCTATCACGGTATACATACCTGTCTTATGTCTTGGGTGCTGCGCAAGCAATATCTTGTTGTCGTTTCGTACAGCGACAATGATGCACGGGAAGATACGAGGATAATGAAGTGTGCGGCAATCTCCACACTGCATCGCCACCTGGTTATGGTTGAGATGATTTCGACCACCACACTGAGGGCAAAAACGCATACTTTGAGTCATATGCCCATATTGGATGGCTTTGCTTGCAGTCAAGAAACTCACTTCAGGCCAGTGCAGTAACTCTCTTAGGCTGACCATGCTCAGCTCATTCTCCACATCACAATCGTTGAGCCAATACACCTTGCGACCTTGATGCTGACCAATACAGATTGCATGCTCCACACTCAGCCCAAGCTCTTCAGCAGAGCCAAACGGAAACTGATCATTATTAACCCAAATATCACTACCAGAAACGACGCACCAATAAGCTTGCTCTGTCATTTTGTTATCACTTTTTTTTAACATCCCTATGCCTCATTGCTTGCAGTTCGTTCATTTTACTGGCAATCTAATTTCATACTAGAGTTGTAGCAGAGAATATTTCAAGCTATTACTTTTAGTAGCTACCAATAAAACGGACCCTGCTTAGGCAATTACTTGATCACAAGGTTGTGATCAGATCATGAGGACATGGTCATGCTAAATAAATTCAAACAAATACAAGAACAATGGGGTGGCTCTAATGAGGTCATCGATCATTGGCTCGAAACTCGACAGTCTCTAATCGTTGAGTATTGTAAGCTAGGTGCCTTGCAGCCAGCTAGCAACGGGCAATCAAACGTTGTTGAACTCCCTTCCCCTAAAGAAATAAGCTCATTCTGTGATCATGTTGTCGATTATATCTCAGAGGGTCATTTTAAGATCTACGATATGGTCATGAAAAAATGGCAAGCAACAGGCTTTAAAACCAATGACGAGATTGATACAACTTACGCGAAGATCGTACTTACAACCGAGCCGCTTCTAGAATTCAATGATAAGTACGTTAAAGTAAATGCAGACGATGAGTTGCCTAACTTCGAAGGAGATATGTCCAAAGTAGGTGAACTACTCGAACTACGTTTTGAAGTAGAAGATAATCTTATCCAGCTTATTGCAGACAGTTTAGCGATTCCACCAGGCGCTTAGTTAGCCGAATCCTTAATAAGCTTGCCTCTGTGCAAGCTTTTTGTTTTGTCTGTAAGGTTATCCAAACTACCCAGAACCTTTCAGACAGAGCTTACTCGCTCGCCCTGACCTTTAGCCATAAGCATATGGTTACAGCCCTAATCAGCCTAGTCATCTCTACCCTTTATCTTACTGGCCTCAAAGAGCACTCTTCAGGACATAAATCCAACCTCACCAGCTAGATAAGAACACCTATCACTTTATAAGTCATAGCTAAATACCAATACGCCAGATACAAAAAAGGCACCCGAAGGTGCCTTTTTCTTATCTCTTAGAGACTACTCGTAGAGCTTACTCTTCTGAAGAGAAACCAGCGTTTAGAAGTGCTGCTAGATTGTCAGTAGCTTGTTCAGCTGAAGGACCTTCTTGCTCTTCTTCACGTTGTTTTTGACGCTCTTGGTGGTATGCGAAACCAGTACCAGCTGGGATCAGACGACCAACAATTACGTTCTCTTTCAGACCGCGAAGGTCATCACGCTTACCAGAAACCGCAGCTTCTGTTAGTACGCGAGTCGTTTCTTGGAACGATGCAGCTGAGATGAATGACTCAGTTGCAAGAGATGCTTTAGTAATACCTAGTAGATCACGTTCGAAACGTACTAGTTCTTTACCTTCAGCTTCTAGCTTACGGTTAGCAATCTTAACATTGTGGTACTCAACTTGTTCGCCAGGTAGGAACGGAGAGTCACCAGAATGAGTGATTGTACACTTACGTAGCATTTGACGAACGATAGTCTCGATGTGCTTATCGTTAATCTTTACGCCTTGTAAGCGGTAAACTTCTTGAACTTCGTTCGCGATGTACTGAGTTACTGCGTGGATACCACGTAGACGCAGGATATCGTGTGGAGTTTCAGGACCGTCGGCGATTACATCACCACGTTCAATCTTCTCACCTTCGAACACGTTCAATTGACGATGCTTAGGAATCATCTCTTCGTAAGCGTCACCGCCTTCACGAGTGATTACTAGACGACGCTTACCTTTCGTTTCTTTACCGAAAGACACAGTACCTGTGTGCTCAGCAAGGATCGCAGGCTCTTTAGGCTTACGAGCTTCGAATAGGTCAGCTACGCGTGGTAGACCACCGGTGATATCTTTGTTTCCGCTCGATTTTTGAGGGATACGAGATAGTGTGTCACCGATGCCAACTTCAGCGCCATCTTCGATGTTTACAATCGCTTTGCCAGGTAGGAAGTAGTGAGCTGGCATATCAGTACCAGGGATCATTACGTCGTTACCTTGCTCATCAACAAGTTTGATAGCTGGACGCATATCTTTACCTGCTGCTGGGCGAGCTGCTGCGTCTGTAACTTCACTTGAAGAAAGACCCGTTAGATCGTCAGTTTGACGAGAAACTGTAATACCATCGATCATATCTACGAATTGGATACGACCTGCCACTTCAGTGATGATTGGCATGGTATGCGCTTCCCAGTTAGCTACAACTTCACCAGCAGTAACTGCTGCGTTGTCGCCTTTGGTTAGCATCGAACCGTAAGGAAGTTTGTGCTTCTCTTTAGTACGGCCGAATTCATCAATAATCGTCATCTCAGATGCACGAGAAGTGATAACCAGTTTCTTATCTTTGTTAACTACGAACTTAGCATTGTGAAGTTTCACAGTACCAGTTGTCTTAGCTTGGATGCTGTTCTCTGCTGCTGCAGTAGATGCCGCACCACCGATGTGGAACGTACGCATCGTTAGCTGTGTACCCGGTTCACCGATAGATTGTGCAGCGATAACACCAACTGCTTCACCTTGGTTCACTAGGTGACCACGTGCTAGGTCACGACCGTAACACTGTGCACAACAACCGAAGTCTGCATCACAGGTAACAACAGAGCGCACTTTCATGCTATCTACTGAGTTGTCTTCCATGATTTGACACCACTTCTCATCAATCAGAGTATTACGTGGAATCAGTACATCTTCAGTACCAGGCTTAAGAACGTCTTCAGCTACTACACGACCTAGAGCAAGCTCAGAAAGTGCAACTTTAACGTCACCACCTTCGATGTGAGGCATCATGTCGATACCTTCATGCGTGCCACAGTCATGTTCGTGTACTACAACGTCTTGAGCAACGTCTACTAGACGACGAGTTAGGTAACCCGAGTTTGCTGTTTTCAGTGCTGTATCCGCAAGACCCTTACGAGCACCGTGCGTTGAGATAAAGTACTGAAGGACGTTTAGACCTTCTTTAAAGTTCGCTGTGATCGGCGTTTCGATGATTGAACCATCTGGACGCGCCATCAGACCACGCATACCTGCTAGCTGACGAATCTGAGCTGCAGAACCACGTGCGCCCGAGTCGGCCATCATGTAGATGCTGTTGAACGATTCTTGCTGTTCTTCTTCGCCGTCACGGTTGATAACTGTTTCAGAAGATAGGTTATCCATCATTGCTTTCGCAACGCGGTCATTCGTAGATGCCCAGATATCGATAACTTTGTTGTAACGCTCACCCGCAGTAACAAGACCAGATTGGAATTGCTCTTGGATTTCGCGAACTTCTTCTTCAGCAGATTCAATTTCATCGTATTTCGCTTGAGGTACAACCATATCGTCGATACCTACAGAAACACCAGAAAGTGCAGCGTATGCAAAACCTGCGTACATGATTTGGTCAGCAAATACTACTGTATCTTTTAGACCAAGCTTACGGTAACACTCGTTAAGAAGAGTAGAGATCTGCTTCTTACCTAACTTTTGGTTAACGATGCTGTACGGTAGGCCAGCTGGAACGATTTGCCATAGCATTGCACGGCCGACAGTTGTATCAACCATCTTCGTTTCAGTAGTGCTGTTACCATCTTCGTCTACTACAGTTTCGGTGATACGTACTTTAACGCGAGCGTGTAGCTCAGCAGTCTTAGTACGGTATGCCTTTTCAGCCTCAGCAGGGCCAGCAAGGTACATACCTTCGCCTTTCACGTTGATCTTGTCACGTGTCATGTAGTAAAGACCCAATACAACGTCCTGAGAAGGTACGATGATCGGATCACCTGACGCTGGCGACAGAATGTTATTCGTCGACATCATCAGTGTACGTGCTTCAAGCTGTGCTTCTAGAGTTAGAGGCACGTGGACCGCCATTTGGTCACCATCGAAGTCGGCGTTGTATGCCGCACACACTAGTGGGTGAAGCTGAATCGCTTTACCTTCGATTAGTACTGGTTCAAACGCTTGGATACCTAGACGGTGAAGTGTAGGTGCACGGTTAAGCAGTACTGGGTGTTCGCGGATTACTTCGTCCAGGATATCCCAAACGATAGCTTCTTCGCGCTCTACCATCTTCTTAGCAGCTTTGATTGTCGTAGCCATGCCACGAGTTTCTAGCTTGCTGTAGATGAACGGCTTAAATAGCTCAAGTGCCATCTTCTTAGGAAGACCACACTGATGTAGACGAAGGTATGGACCTACTGTGATTACAGAACGGCCAGAGTAGTCTACACGTTTACCTAGAAGGTTCTGACGGAAACGACCTTGTTTACCCTTGATCATATCAGCAAGAGATTTCAGAGGACGCTTGTTAGAACCAGTGATAGCACGACCACGACGACCGTTATCTAGAAGTGCATCAACAGACTCTTGCAGCATACGCTTTTCGTTACGTACGATGATGTCCGGAGCAGCTAGCTCTAGAAGGCGCTTCAAACGGTTGTTACGGTTGATCACACGACGGTAAAGGTCGTTCAGATCTGAAGTCGCAAAACGACCGCCATCTAGTGGTACTAGAGGACGTAGATCTGGCGGCAGAACCGGAAGTACAGTCAGAATCATCCATTGCGGATCGTTACCCGATGCAATGAACGCTTCAACTAGCTTCAGGCGCTTAGTAACTTTTTTACGCTTAGTTTCTGAGTTAGTCGTTTCTAACTCTTCGCGCATTTCTTCCACTTCTTGATGAAGGTCCATTGTTGCAAGCAGATCTTTGATCGCTTCAGCACCCATCTTAGCAGTAAATTCGTCACCCCACTCTTCTAGACGATCCAGATACTCTTCTTCAGTAAGCATCTGAGATTTTTCTAGATCAGTCATACCTGGTTCAGTTACTACGTACATCTCGAAGTAAAGAACACGTTCGATATCACGTAGAGGGATATCCATTAGTAGACCGATACGAGACGGCAGTGATTTTAGGAACCAGATGTGAGCAACTGGTGAAGCTAGCTCGATGTGGCCCATGCGGTCACGACGAACTTTAGTTTGTGTAACTTCAACGCCACACTTCTCACAGATAACACCACGGTGCTTCAGGCGCTTGTATTTGCCACAAAGACATTCGTAGTCTTTAACTGGACCAAAAATACGTGCACAGAACAGACCATCACGTTCAGGTTTGAACGTACGATAGTTAATTGTTTCCGGCTTTTTAACTTCACCAAAAGACCATGAACGGATCATGTCTGGTGAAGATAGACCGATTTTGATTGCATCAAATTCTTCGGTCTTATGCTGTGCTTTTAGAAAGTTTAATAAGTCTTTCACATTCAGCTCCTGTAAGGAGTTAAAGGAGCTCACTGCTGTAGCAAGCTCCCTTTTACCAAATAATCCTATCTTCTTTTAAAAAGAAGGAGGGATTACTCTTCGTCTTCTAGCTCGATGTTGATACCTAGCGAGCGAATCTCTTTCAACAGTACGTTGAACGACTCAGGCATACCAGGTTCCATGCTATGGTTACCGTCTACGATGTTCTTATACATCTTAGTACGGCCGTTAACGTCATCTGACTTAACTGTTAGCATTTCTTGTAGAGTATATGCAGCACCGTATGCTTCTAGTGCCCATACTTCCATCTCACCGAAACGCTGACCACCGAACTGAGCTTTACCACCAAGTGGTTGCTGAGTTACTAGGCTGTAAGAACCAGTTGAACGAGCATGCATCTTGTCATCAACCAAGTGGTTCAGTTTCAGCATGTACATGTAACCAACAGTTACAGGACGCTCAAACGAATCACCAGTACGACCATCAAACAGTTTAAGCTGACCAGATTCTGGCAGATCACCCAGTTTAAGTAGTTCTTTGATTAGAGACTCAGAAGCACCGTCGAACACAGGAGTAGCAATCGGTAGACCGCCACGTAGGTTCTTGATCAGTGTACGAACTTGATCATCAGACAGTTCAGCAATATCAACTTTCTGACGAGTATCACCAAGATCGTAAACCTTCTGTAGGAACTCACGGAACTTATGCAGTTCTTGTTGTTCCTTAACCATTTGGTTGATCTTGTCACCGATACCTTTCGCAGCCAAACCTAAGTGAACTTCTAGGATCTGACCGATGTTCATACGCGATGGTACACCCAGCGGGTTAAGTACGATGTCTACAGGCTGACCTTTCTCATCGTATGGCATGTCTTCAACAGGGTTAATCTTAGAGATTACACCTTTGTTACCGTGACGACCGGCCATCTTATCACCAGGCTGGATACGACGTTTAACCGCTAGGTAAACTTTAACAATCTTAAGAACGCCAGGCGCTAGATCATCACCTTGAGTGATTTTACGACGTTTAGTTTCAAACTTCTTATCGAAGTCTGCTTTTAGCTCATCCCACTGCTCAGCAAGTTGCTCAAGCTGTGTTTGTAGCGCATCGTCTTCTAGAACTTGCTCTAGCCATTGCTTACGACCGATAGTATCAAGCTTAGCTTCAGAGTAACCACCAGACAGAAGTACAGCTTTAACACGGTTAAGAAGGCCACCCTCAAGAATTTGGAACTCTTCAGTTAGGTCTTTCTTAGCTTCTTTAAGCTGCATCTGTTCGATTTCAAGTGCACGCTTGTCTTTCTCTACGCCATCGCGAGTGAAGACTTGTACATCGATGATAGTACCCGAAACAGAGTTTGGTACACGTAGAGAAGTATCTTTAACATCAGATGCTTTCTCACCGAAGATAGCACGTAGTAGCTTCTCTTCAGGAGTCAGTTGAGTTTCACCTTTAGGGGTTACTTTACCAACTAGGATGTCGCCACCCTTAACTTCAGCACCAATGTAAACGATACCTGACTCGTCTAGTTTAGACAGAGCAGACTCACCTACGTTTGGAATATCAGCTGTGATCTCTTCAGAACCCAGCTTAGTATCACGAGCCACACAAGATAGTTCTTGGATGTGGATTGTCGTGAAACGGTCTTCTTGAACTACGCGCTCAGATACTAAGATCGAGTCTTCGAAGTTGTAACCGTTCCAAGGCATGAATGCGATACGCATGTTTTGGCCAAGAGCTAGTTCACCAAGGTCTGTTGAAGGACCATCAGCAAGAACATCGCCACGTGCAACTGGTTCACCAGGAAGTACAGTTGGACGTTGGTTAATACATGTGTTTTGGTTCGAACGCGTGTACTTAGTTAGGTTGTAGATATCGATACCAGCTTCGCCAGGTACCAATTCATCTTCGTTAACCTTAACTACGATACGAGAAGCGTCTACAGACTGAACTTGACCACCACGTTTAGCAACCGCTGTAACACCAGAGTCAACTGCGATGTTACGTTCGATACCAGTACCTACTAGAGGCTTATCAGCCTTAAGTGTTGGTACAGCTTGACGTTGCATGTTGGCACCCATCAATGCACGGTTCGCATCATCGTGTTCTAGGAACGGGATAAGCGAAGCAGCGATAGATACTACTTGGTTTGTCGCAACGTCCATGTAGTCAACGTGATCGCGTGGGTGAAGACCAGATTCACCTTTTTGACGAGCTGTGATTAGCTCATCTGCAAACGTACCTTCTTCAGTAAGAATGGTGTTTGCTTGCGCGATTACGAATTGACCTTCCTGGATTGCAGACAGGTAATCAACTTCTTCTGTTACTACACCATCTACTACACGACGGTACGGAGTTTCTAGGAAACCGTAATCGTTACAACGTGCAAACGCAGATAGTGAGTTAATTAGACCGATGTTTGGACCTTCAGGCGTTTCGATCGGACATAGACGACCGTAGTGAGTTACGTGAACGTCACGTACTTCGAAGCCTGCGCGCTCACGAGTAAGACCACCAGGACCTAAAGCAGAGATACGACGTTTGTGCGTAACTTCTGACAATGGGTTGTTTTGGTCCATGAACTGTGAAAGCTGTGAAGAGCCAAAGAATTCTTTAACTGCAGCAGAGATCGGCTTAGCGTTGATAAGATCTTGAGGCATGATTGCATCAAGGTCACCAAGGCTTAGGCGCTCTTTAACGGCACGTTCTACACGAACTAGACCAACACGGAATTGGTTTTCTGCCATTTCACCTACAGAACGGATACGACGGTTGCCAAGGTGGTCGATATCGTCCACTTCACCAATACCGTTACGGATACCAATCAGTTTCTTCATCACTTCGATGATGTCTGATTCATCCAGAGTACCGCGCTCTTCTTCTTCTTCACGCTCGATAGAGCTGTTGAACTTCATACGGCCTACAGTTGATAGGTCGTAACGTTCTTCAGAGAAGAATAGGCTTTCGAATAGAGACTCTGCAGCTTCTTTCGTTGGTGGCTCGCCAGGACGCATCATGCGGTAGATTTCTACCAATGCAGAGATGCGATCTACTGTGCTATCTGCACGTAGAGTGTCTGACATGAATGGACCGTGATCTAGGTCATTCGTGAACAGAGTTTGTAGAGCCTTGTGACCTGCTTGAGACAGGTTAGCAAGTGCTTCTAGGCTAATCTCTTGGTTCGCGCCAACGATGATCTCGCCAGTTGCTTCATTGATGTAATCTTTAGATGCAACTTTACCAACGATGTACTCTACTGGTACTTCGATGTGCTCAACGCCATCTTTTTCAAGTTGACGGATATGACGAGCAGTAACACGACGACCAGTCTCAACGTAAGTTTTGCCGTTTGCTTCGATGTCGAATGACGCAGTTTCACCACGTAGACGATCAGGAACCAACTCCATAAGAAGAGTTTGGTCTTTAACTTCGAAGTTCACTTTGTCGAAGAACAGATCTAGGATCTCTTCAGTCGACTTACCAAGTGCACGAAGAATAATCGATGCTGGTAGCTTACGACGACGGTCGATACGTACGAATAAGTTATCCTTAGGATCGAACTCAAAGTCTAACCATGAGCCACGGTAAGGAATTACACGTGCGTTATAAAGAACTTTACCTGATGAGTGGGTCTTACCCTTATCACTGTCGAAGAACACGCCTGGGCTTCGGTGCAGCTGGGATACGATAACCCTCTCGGTACCATTAATTACGAAAGTACCATTGTCTGTCATAAGCGGAATTTCGCCCATGTAGACTTCTTGTTCTTTAATGTCTTTTACAGTACCTGCTGGTGCATCTCGATCAAAGATAACTAGACGTAGTTTTACGCGTAGTGGCTTTGAGTAAGTAACACCGCGGATTTGACATTCTTTAACGTCAAAAACTGGCTCACCAAGACGGTAGCTAACGTATTGCAGCTCAGAATTGCCGTTGTAGCTCTGAATTGGAAATACAGAACGGAAAGCAGCTTCAAGACCGTATTGACCTTCTGGATCCTGTTCGATGAATTTGTCGAAAGAATCAAGCTGGATCGATAACAGGTATGGAATGTCCAAAACTTGTGGACGAGTACCAAAATCCTTACGGATGCGCTTTTTCTCGGTATAAGAGTAAACCATGGGGTTCCTCAGCTCGCTGATAAGTGACCCAAACCACCCAAAACACTCTTCAAGAGGGGGCGGTGACAAACAGCTGTTTACTGTAGTGAACAATCATTTCGAAAAAATGACTGTTTTTTTGCTCGGATTATGACGGTTAAACAGCGGAAAATTCGTCATAGCCCTACAGCGCAAAAAGGCCGGTGGTTAATAAACCACCAGCCATTAGCCTTGCGGCTAAGAAATTAAGTAATAATTACTTGATTTCAACAGAAGCGCCAGCTTCTTCTAGCTGTGCTTTAAGAGCTTCAGCTTCAGCTTTGTCAACGCCTTCTTTAAGCGCTGCAGGAGCTGAGTCTACAAGACCTTTAGCTTCTTTAAGACCTAGGCCAGTTGCGCCACGTACAGCTTTGATAACTTGTACTTTGTTAGCGCCAGCAGCAGTTAGGATAACGTCGAATTCAGTTTGCTCAGCTGCAGCGTCGCCGCCAGCTGCGCCACCAGCTACAACAGCAGCAGCTGCAGTAACGCCGAATTTCTCTTCCATAGCTTCGATAAGCTCAACAACTTGCATTACAGACATTTCTGCAACTGCGTCTAGGATTTGCTCGTTAGTAATAGACATAACAATTCTCTTTTAAGTCAACAATAAGTTTAAATAGCAACCAGTGAAAAGCAAGGCTTATGCCGCAGCTTCTTCTTTTTGGTCGCGAACAGCAGCGATAGTACGAACCAGCTTGCCAGCAGAAGCTTCTTTCATGCACATCATTAGGCGTGCGATAGCTTCGTCGTAAGTTGGTAGTGTCGCTAGTACTTCAGCATCAGTAACTGCGCCTTCAAATGCAGCAGCTTTGATCTCGAAATCTTTATTCTCTTTAGCGAAGTCTTTGAAAAGACGCGCTGCAGCACCTGGGTGCTCATTAGAGAATGCGATCAGAGTTGGACCAGTGAAAGTGTCTACTAGACACTCGTAGTCTGTACCCTGAACCGCACGGCGTGCTAGTGTGTTACGAACAACTTTCATGTAAACACCCGCTTCGCGAGCTTGTTTACGTAGAGAAGTCATTGCGCCAACTTCAACGCCACGAGAATCAGCTACAACTGCAGAAAGTGCACCACTGGCAGCTTCGTTGACTTCAGCAACAATTGCTTTTTTGTCTTGAAGATTTAAAGCCATTTGGATTAACCTCTGGTTGTGATTACAGCACTCAATACAAAATGTAATGAGCGTTTACGATGTTATTTAAAAATGAATAAATTCATTTCAAACCACAACATCGCCTACGTAGGTTTTATTAAGCTATCAATAATCTAATGAAAATCGACAGCGCCTACGGTCTTGGGATAGATGATTTCAAATTGCTTTAAAACCACCCAACCACAAATATTAGGCGCAGAAGTATACACTAAATCTGCGCCTAAGCAAATTAGTTTGCTTGAGTGTCAAGACTAGCTTGATCAACAGCAACACCAGCACCCATCGTAGTAGAGATGCTTACTTTCTTCAGGTAAGAACCCTTAGCTGAAGAAGGCTTAGCTTTCTTAAGAGCAACTAGAAGAGCTTCTAGGTTCTCTTGAAGCTGGCTAGCTTCGAAAGATGCTTTACCGATAGTAGTGTGGATGATGCCGTTCTTGTCGTTACGGTAACGAACCTGACCAGCTTTAGCGTTCTTAACCGCTTCAGCAACGTTAGGAGTTACAGTACCAACTTTAGGGTTTGGCATAAGGCCGCGTGGACCTAGGATTGTACCTAGTTGACCAACAACACGCATTGCATCTGGAGAAGCAACAACTACGTCGAAGTTCATTTCGCCTTTTTTCACTTGCTCAGCAAGATCTTCCATACCAACGATATCTGCGCCAGCAGCTTTAGCAGCTTCTGCGTTTGCACCTTGAGTGAAAACAGCAACGCGGATGTCACGGCCAGTACCGTGAGGTAGCACTGTTGCGCCACGAACGTTTTGGTCAGATTTACGAGCATCGATGCCTAGGTTAACAGCAACATCTACAGATTCAACGAATTTAGCAGTCGCTAGTTCTTTAAGAAGAGCAACAGCTTCGCTGATTTCGTATTCTTTAGTTGAGTCAACTTTGTCGCGGATTACGCGCATACGCTTAGTAAGTTTAGCCATGATCTTATCCCTCTACCACTAGGCCCATTGAACGAGCAGTACCAGCAATAGAACGTTTCATTGCTTCGATGTCAGCACCAGTCATATCAGCAGCTTTAGTTTCTGCGATTTCCTGAACTTGAGCGTCAGTAACAGTACCAACTTTCTCAGTGTTTGGACGACCTGAACCAGACTTAACGCCAGCAGCTTTCTTAAGAAGAACAGCAGCAGGTGGAGTCTTAGTTACGAACGTGAAAGAACGGTCGTTGTAAACAGTAATAACTACTGGAGTAGGTAGACCTTTCTCAACAGATTCTGTTTTTGCGTTGAACGCTTTACAGAATTCCATGATGTTCACGCCGTGTTGACCTAGAGCAGGACCAACCGGTGGACTTGGGTTTGCCATACCAGCTGCAACTTGCAGTTTGATATAAGCTTCAACTTTCTTAGCCATGATATTTCCTAATATTTTGGGTACATGCGCTAGCCGCAGGCGAGCTCCCCATAAATTCAATTAACTCTTTTTTACTTCCACAGAAGCAAAAAGGCGCGAAATTATAATCATAATTCGCGCCTTTAACAACCCTAAAAAGGTGATTTTTTATACTCTTTTATTTTGAACAACTTACGAAGTATTTATCCACAGCTTGTTCAAAGCTTAGAGTTTTAGTCCAGTTTTTCAACCTGACCAAATTCAAGCTCAACCGGTGTTGCACGACCAAAGATCGATACAGATACCTTAATGCGGCTTTTCTCGTAATCTACTTCTTCAACAGTACCGTTGAAGTCAGCAAATGGACCATCGTTCACACGAACCACTTCACCCGCTTCGAACATTGTCTTAGGACGTGGAGACTCGCTCGCTTTCTCTAGACGGTTCAAGATAGCATCAGCTTCTTTATCAGTGATTGGTGCAGGACGATCAGAGGTACCACCAATGAAGCCCATAACACGCGGAATGCTGCGTACTAAGTGCCATGATTCATCATTCATGATCATTTGAACTAATACGTAGCCAGGGAAGAATTTACGTTCACTTTTACGGCGTTGGCCTGCACGCATTTCCACTACTTCTTCAGTAGGTACTAGCACATCGCCAAATAGTTCTTCCATGTTGTGCATTTTAATATGCTCGCGTAGCGACTGTGCAACACGACCTTCAAAGCCAGAAAAGGCTTGAACTACATACCAACGTTTTTTTGGAGCTTCACTCATGAATCAGAACCCTCTACACCCCAGTTGCTAGAGAAACTAGACGGACCATAATGCCGTCAATTCCCCAAAGCACTAGAGACATAACAATACATACAGCTAAAACGATCAATGTAGTTTGCATAGTTTCTTGGCGAGTAGGCCAAACAACTTTACGAATCTCCATACGAGATTCTTTTGCAAAATCGATCGCAGCTTTACCTTTAGTTGTTGTTGCTGCAACGCCTAGTGCGGCAGCAATCAGCACAACTACACCTGCAGCGCGAATTACAACAGACAATTCACCATACAGGTAATTACCCACAACAGCAGCAGCCAACAGAACAAAAGCGACAATCCACTTCATTGTATCTGCTGCACCTGAGCTATCAGGAGTTTCAGCGTTTGCTTTCATAAAACCAACCTGTGATAAGTCTTAAATATAGACGACAATAACCCCGCTGTTGCAGGGCACATTCCTTTGCGTTGCAAAACAACACATCTAACAGTCATTTTAGTCAAAAAGACCGTTTAATTCTTTGCTAAGAGCAAAAATCGATGTCAAAACATCCAACTCTTTTTTTAGCGCAGAAAAAGGGCATCAAATGATGCCCTTTTTACTAGTGGTTCGTCAAATCTTATGCAAAGATTTTAGCTACAACACCAGCACCAACTGTACGGCCACCTTCGCGGATTGCGA
>NZ_JBFSUX010000022.1:0-71814 GCF_041467595.1 Vibrio sp. 10N.247.311.13
TTTATCGCCCAAACTGGTTAAATTTTAACAGTGACATCTACCCTGCCAGATAGGGTTATAGTGTGGTTGATACTTCACGTTTTACCCATCGTTCAATTGCACCTTTTTTGGTGTCATGTAGTGCATTTATTGCAATGCTTTTCTACTCAGCTTATCTCAATGATGCAATACTGAGGGGAGTATGTATTGCTGCTCTCTCAATAGGTTTGACAGGGTTTCTAGTAACTTATAGAAATGTAAAATAGGGTCATACAGCTAACAGAGTATTTTAGGTTGATAAGAATCAACCCAACCAAAGAGGGCGCCAACAACGGCGCCCTTAGTGTTAGTTGGCAACACTGTAAGTGTCGTAGTCGCGCAGTAAGAAGAGTGCGACACAGGCTGCGAGCATTGGCCAAGAGGCGAAGAATAGAAGGTTATTGAACGGGTCCATGTATTTTCCAAAAGAGGCGAAGGTTGAACCTGCGTGTAGGATAAAAATGGCTCCGTAGGTGTACTTTTTCCACATGCCTACAACGAATGCGCCTAAAAATCCGAGCTGCGCGACACCCAGAGCCATCATCGCATTGTTCGAGATGTCGATGCCGTAAAAGCCAGACAGTACTTTTGTCGCGTGCTCAGGGACAAGGATCTTATCCAAGCCCCAGAATAAGAAGACGATAAAAATGCCGATTCTCAGCAGTAGTAGGCTAGTCGCCAGTTTGGTTTGAAGTGTCTTTTCCATGATATCCCTTGTGATGCATTCAATGATGCGATGATTTAAAGTTCATCAAAGGAGACCCATAGCCTTCGCGTTTTCTTTCGCAGTTTTTTAGTGCCTTATGTAACAAGGAATGTCTGGTTAACCTTTGCTTATATAATATGTCATTTTTTTGATGTGGTATCATTCACGCAGTTAACTGTTAATGGATATATAACGTGAAAAAATACCTACTATTATCGCTTTCGGTTTTAATTTTGGCTGGTTGTGGAGCCCCTCGTTACACTGGGAGCGCGATTCCAGAACCTACGACTGAAGTTGATGTTGTTATCGTTAAAGACGCTGAAACACGTGAAGGGTTTTTAAATACTATGGAAACGTGGCTGCAAGATAACGATTATACCTACACCGTCGTACCTGATAAGTCGAAGCACGATCTTGATAAGCTGACATTGGAGTATGAAGGCCATTGGAGCTGGGACTTAGCGTTGTTCTTAAAGCAAGCGGAGATCAATGCTTATCAGAACGGACAAAGAGTAGGTGAAGTAGAATTTAAAGTCCCATACACGGCTAACCCAAACAAATTTGGTAATGCAGCTAAGCGTATTGGTTTTATGATGGATACGGTATTTGGTAAGAAAACTGCTGAAGAAGCAACGAAAGCAGCTAATTCATCAGATTCAAAAGCGACGAACTAGTCTAATTAGTTTACTAACTTATACCTTTGTTCGCTTTCTATTTTTCTTTAAGCTCTGCTCGAATAGACGAATAGACGAATAGACGAATAGACGAATAGACGAATAGACGAATAGACGAAGCCGTCGCTTTAAAGCTGCGGCTTCGCATCTTTTCATATTAATTAAAACTCTTGTCTGAAGTAATTTTTGCTAAACCAGCAATCAACTTCCAAAGCGTGTAGATCGCGGCAACAAGAAGAACAACATAGCCAATAACAAAAACGGCTGTTAGAGCGCCAATGATAGTAAGCACAATCGAAACAAAGAATGTTTTGGTGATGTTGTCGTAGTGATCCGCAAAGACAGTCCCTTGAGCATCGGACTTTTTAACGATGCCCCAAATACCACCTGCAAGAAAACTAATACCAGTAAAGAAGCCTAATAGCATTAACGCATACGCGATGATGGCATGAGTTTTTGCATTTTTGTCCTTCTCTGAGAGCCCCGTATTAATTACTTCAGTATTTTCCATGTGATTGATTCCTAGGTTAATTTAATCACGCACATGATACGGTATTATCTTGTTGATGGTCACGAATTAGTTGCTTGTTGCATATGTTACATGCTGCGTTGTGATGTGTTTGGTATTGTGTAGAGTGTATGTCTCACTGGGTCTTTGTTGATAAAAAAGACATTAACGAAAAGATTGATTGGAACAAAAATCACGCTGATAGCATGCTAGCGATTACGAGTAGTCATAAAACCAACCAAAACACGCGTCGATAATTTAAGTCACAAATATGGTAAAAGCCTGCCTGGGTGTAAGAGTGGGGAAACGTACCGTAAGCTAAAGTGACGCGTTGTACTAAGCATTATTCTGAACTGTATCTTCAGCGCTTATCCCATCGAACCTGTTTAAAGCTGCTCACATTTTGGTGTTGAAAAGGATGATTCCTCAACGTTATCGGACTCAAAATGCTGCTGCCTGAGTAAGCTGACAGTCAGGTTTATCGGCATCGGTTTATAAAAATAGAAGCCTTGGATATAGTCGACGCCCAGTTTAGACAAGATGTTCACTTGGGATTCGTACTCAACCCCTTCGACGATCACTTGCATACCTAAGGTGCGGGACAACTGAAGCATGGACTCCAGCAAAGGGATACCAAGGCTTGATTCGTCTGATATGTTTTTCACAAACACGCGATCGATTTTGAGAATGCTGAACGGGAATTGTCTCACAAAGTCTAAGCCCGCATAGCCCGTACCAAAATCATCAATCGCAACTCTTACGCCCATATTCGATAGTTTGGTTAGGTTGCCTCTGATTTTGACCATGTCGGCATCAGAACATTCACCATCTTCGGTTACTTCAAAAACCACCTGTTTGAGAATCTCAGGGTGTCTTTTAAAGATGCTGATCACCTTGTTAGAAAAGTTACTGTTGGACACAACGTTGCGGCTGATGTTGACGCTGATGTACTTTGAGTCGAACACATCTTGATTGCTTTTCAACGTCATTAATACTTTGCGCAGCACGAAGTAGGTGAGCTCCTCAATTAAGCCTAAGCTTTCAGCAAGCGGAATGAAAATAGCCGGGGAGACGTTACCTTCAATTGGGTCGTTCCATCGTAATAGTGACTCACAGCCGACGATCTCATTGGTGTTTTGGTTAACGATAGGCTGCATGTGAACATGAAGGTGTTGGTTTTTTAGCGCACTTGAAAGCGAATATTCTAAGCTGCGTTGGCTCTGCTTTTTATGCTTGATGGAAAGGAGAATAATGGTGGTGATTCCGGCCATCAAAAAGCCAAACCATAAATAACTCAACATGAAGTGAAGATAAAACTGATACCCAATGTATGAGGTGATGGTCAATGGGTAGGTGTTTGATTGTATCCGCACCTTGGCGATTGATGAGTCAATATCGGTAGGGTGGATATCTCTTTTGATCACTTCAACTTTGGCCTGTATTCCATGGCTGCTCAGGTTTGTTTCAACAAGATCATAGATGAAGTGTGGCGGAATCATCAGGCTCACTCCGGCATCTTCTTTGTTCGAGAAAATGAGCATGATGGACTGAACTTGCGTGATGGCCGAGTTGGAATACGACAGGGTTGTTAAATTCGGGTCGTCATTGAGTCGCTGCCTGATGGTGCTGTATAGGCGAAATGAAACGTCACCATCGGTGGTTGAACAGTAAAATCGGTTCTGTTTATTGAATACCGCTGCTTCTTTTACCCAATCGGCTTCAAAAACGTTTTGTCGAAGCTGTCTAACGATCGCGTCGCAAGACTGTTCAGGTCTAACTTCAGATAAAAAACGGTCGAACCTTGATTGGATCCTTTCTAACCTAGTTTCGACTAACCTTGATGTGTCTTCGGTTAATGTTTGGTAGTGATACGGTGTAAAAGGAATGAGCATTGCCATGGAAAAAAAGAAAGAGATGGCAAAGTAAAATGAAGTCTTGGCAATGTTTTGGTACTTGATATCCATAGTTGGAGAAGCGTTACCGATTTATGTGAGCATTCGATTTAATTTATAAAGTTAGCGTTTAGGTAGCAATATAAATAATTAATAGTGTGAATGCAGGCACGAATTATTGATATAAATAATATATTTTCTAGTTTTACCAGCAAAATCTGAGCGTTATCTCGTTTATTTGAGTTGGCGAGGCGTCATTTTTGATGATTCATGCGGATAACAAATGCTTATATCCTGATAAATTTTATTGTTATTTGCTCTGGCTGAATGAGCTGAATGAGCTGAATGAGCTAAATATTGAGCCACGTTTAAATAAATAAAGTCACGACTCGATTCGTTTTGGTGGTGACAGCATAAAGGATGATTATGACAAAACTGATATCAGCACTCATAGCGGTGTGCTTCTCATTCTCTGCGTTGGCCGACGAAGGTGTTGTTGATTGCGAGAATGCGATGAATACCATCGAGATCAATCACTGTGCGGCAATTGAGTTGGAATCTGCACAAGCGGAACTGGATAAATACCTTGCAGCCAGCTTTGAGCACAATGCTTATGATGCTGATCTGGTGGCGTCAATTAAGAAGGCTCAGGAGAGTTGGCAGGCGTACATGACAGCACATTGTGACTCTGTTTACATCCAATGGCGTGATGGTTCTATTCGAGGGGTTATGGCGCTTTCCTGTAAGACAAGGTTAACCAAGCAGCGCACGCATGAGGTGTGGGCGAATTTCTTAACCTACATGGACAGCACGCCTCCGGTTTTACCAGAGCCTAAATTAGCGCCGTAGGCAGGTTTAAAATACGTACAGGACTGTGCACCTGCTTCAACCTTTGGCGGGCGAATAAGAAAGCGATAGGGGATTGGCCTACTCTGTCGTTCTTAGTTCTTAGTCTCCAGCTTGAAGCATTACAGCTTTAAGTATTACCTAGTAAGGAATCGATTTTGAATAATGTCAGTATCACGCTTATTCAGCTTGAAGTTGAATACAAAAACAAACAAAAGAATATAGATTCGGTCTCTGATCTTTTGCAAGCGGAGCCGTCAGTCGGTGATATTACTTTACTGCCTGAACTGTTCACGACTGGGTATATTTTTAACGAGGCTGAAGAAATTCACGAATTGGCTGAAGACTTCGCCGACAGCAGTACTATTGATTCATTAACTCAGCTTGCAGCGAAGCATCACACCTTGATTGTTGCTGGTATTGCCGAGAAAGATAGCGGCCAATATTACAACAGCGTCGTGGTTGTGGATGCTTCCGGTTTACGACACAAATATAGAAAAATCAGTCAAACCAAATTCGATAAGCAGTATTTCTCGAGAGGGGAGGAACGCCTCTCGTTTGAGCACAAAGGCTTAAAGTTTGGTGTCGCGATTTGCTTTGATATTTGGTTCCCGGAGATCATGAGAGGGTATCAGTCGGTCGACGTTATTCTTCACCCTGCCAACTTCGGTGGGCATCATAGTTTTGCCATTGCTCAAGCGAGAGCCTTGGAGGAAGGGTGTCACATGGTTACTTGTAATCGCGTCGGGCAAGATGTGGTTAATGCGTTTACCGCGACATACTGTGGTGGTAGCCGAGTCTACTCACCCAAAGGGGAGTTAATGACTCAGCTCAACGAAAGGCAATCGGTAGAAACCGTGAGTATTCAAGATCTCTCGATTGCGCCGCAATACAATGGCGTTGATGTTGAAGATGAGATGCAGCAAATCACCGCTCTCTTAAACCGCTAAACCCTTAGACCGTTAAATCGCTAGAACAGAGACTAGCGCGGTATAAGATCGAAAAACGCAAGGTGATTATGCCTTGCGTTTTAGCTTGGGAGCGAAGCGTCCTTAAGCTTGATCGTTCATTTGATTCAGATGCTCGACTGAATGGGCGTTTTTCATCCGCTGAGCTTGATGGATATTGACCATAAGGCGATTGAGCAGCTTTTGCAGTCGTTCAATATCCGGCAATTGTTGATTTTTGGCTTCGACTTCTAGTTCCAATGCCTGCTTAGAAAGCATGTTAAGGCCTAAGTTTAGTGACATGCCTTTAATGGAGTGCAGGGTGCGACAAAGTGGCTCTAATTCTTTATCTAAATAGTATTCGATGACACGATCAACCGACTGTTCGAACTCAATAATGGTTGAGTCGATGAGTAAGCTGAACCCTTCCGTGTCGTCTTTCAGTATGTGTATCACTTCTGAGTGGCTGATCTCTTCTTCCGTTAACCTCAGCGTTTCAATAGGCTTACGATGAAGCTCGACAATATTTTCATTCTCACTCGAACCTTCGGCTGCGGTTTGTTTCGGTAATCGACTTGAGAACTGTTGTAGGGCGTCGAAGAAACTCTCTTGCTGCAGAGGCTTGGTCAGAATATGGTCGACACCGGCTTGAATGAAGTTGTCATGCGCCTCACGGAATACATCGGCCGTATAAGCGAATATCAAGGTATCGAGTTTCAGCTTTTCGCGGATGTAATTTGTTGTCTCGACCCCGTTCATTTCAGGCATATGATTGTCCATCAAGATAAGGTCATATTGAGTGGTTTTGAGGCGTTCAATTGCTAGTTTTCCGTTCTCTGCATGATCGACATGATGGCCGAGCTTTTCACAAAAGCCCTGTGCAACAATGGCATTAATACGGTTATCTTCCACCAACAGGATACTTAACGAGTCATAACTGAGAGTTTCTGCATCGACTGTATGGGTTGCGATGTCTTTCGCTTTGCTTTCTTGCCATGTGATAGGCAGAGAGACTTGGAATTTTGTGCCAAGCCCAACAGCACTGGTTAATGTGATTTCTCCATTCATGAGGTTGACTAGGTTCTTGACGATTGCGAGGCCAAGCCCTGTTCCGCCAAACTTCCTTGTTGTGGAAGTGTCTGCTTGTTCGAACGAATTGAATACCTGTTCGTGCTTATCTTTCGGGATACCAACTCCGGTGTCTGTCACGGTCAGAATCAGTTGATTGTTGGGGCGATTGAGGTCAGCTTGAATGGACACATGACCCTCTTTGGTGAATTTGGTCGCATTGCCGCCCAAGTTGAACATGATTTGACGTAGCCTTGCACAGTCTCCGACGAGTTGGATGTTTTTCGGTATGTTATTTTCGATCAACAGGCGAATGCCTTTTTCATCGGCTAAGGGTTTTAGAGCGCTGCATACAGGCTGCATGACTTGAACAAAATTAAAGGGTGCCACATCTAGCTCAAGCTTGTTTTCTTCGACTTTTGAGAAGTCGAGAACGTCGTTGAGTATTGTCATCAAGTGGTGACCAGAATCGAGAATGATGTTGATGTTCTCTTTTGTTTCGGGTTCTTGGGTCTGGCTTGCAATGATTTGAGATATTCCAAGAACGCCGTTCATTGGCGTTCTGATCTCGTGGCTCATGGTAGACAGAAAATCGCCCTTAGCTTTTACTGCGGCTTCAGCTTTGGTTCGTTCAGCGATTAGCTCCTGATTTTTCGCTCGCATTTCATTGTCGTTTTTTACCAGGTTTGTTGCCATTGTTTGAAAGCTATGGCTGAGGTGAGCTACTTCGTCTTGAGCGTTAATGTTTGAGGAAAGTTTGAGGGTCGATGCCCCTTCTTTTAAATGGCCAGCAGCAACTTGGTTTGCGGCTGCGAGCAGTATGTCTATTCTTCGTTTAATACGGTTTGATGACCACGCCGCCACAAGCAATGAGATAAATGCTGAAAACAGGGTACCGACAACCAGTACGTAAGTGGTTTGGTTGGCCGAGTTAACGGACTTATCGACTCTGACTCTGATAAGTTGCTGTTCAATATCGATAAATTGAGCGATCTCTTTACGGATCTTATCGATCAGTTGTTTTCCGGTCTGTTGTTGAGTGAGGTAGACGACACTTTGCATTTTCGCTTCGCCTTTATTGACGAGGTTGCGTTGCATGATCTCTTTCTCGCCCGACTCCTTTAGCCATGTCTTATGAGTATCATCGATTCTTTTGAGGCGTTCAACTTGAGGGGGGTTGTCACTCACTTGAGTTGATAGGCTTTGCATTTTTTGACGCCAAACATCCAGTGCCAGATGATAGGGCTCTAAAAATACGGGATCGCCCGTGATTAGGTAGCCACGTTGTCCGGTTTCCATATCCACAATTAGGTTGAGCAGCTCTTGAGCTCGGGCTATGGCTTTGTGAGTGTGAACAACCCAATGGTTATCTTTCACAATAGATTGGGTGTTTTCATACACAGAGAAAGAGACGATGACCATCAAAGTGATAGGAATTAAAAAGCTGACTAATAGCTTTTTTTGTAGGGATATATTGTCAAACCAACCCGCGATCATACAACTACGCTCTCCATGCCGTTGTTATTTAATATTAGTGTAGATGAATTAGTCGTTAATTGCGTGAATAGTTGCTGAGTGCGCAAATGCATATTTTAGCATGTAAGTTTCGCATATTAACGGCATTTTAGGGGCGATTAAGCGGCGTTATTATGTTTCAAAGACAAAAAAGCTAGCTCAATAAGCTAGCTTTCAACGGTGTGATGAGTGTGGCGAGTATTAAAGCGCTTTTACGCTGCTTCGTTCAACAAGAGTAGGTTCAAGTTCAACGACTTGCGGATAAGCATCTGGAGTTTGTAATCTGCTCAAAAGCGTATCCACTGCGGTTTTACCTAAACGATGTTTTGGCTGGTGGACAGTGCTTAACGCGGGTGTCATGTACTTCGACAGGTGGATGTCATCGTAGCCAATGATAGACAGATCATTCGGAATCGATGTGCCATCTTGCGCCGCAGCGTGAATCACGCCCATCGCCATCATATCGTTACTGACGAACAAGGCAGACGGCATTTCGCCACGAGTTTTCAAAGTCTGATAAGAGTCAAAACCACCGTCACATTCAAAGTTGGATTCAACAATCCACTTAGGGTTGATCTCTAAATTGGCTTCTTCCATTGCTTGCTTGAAGCCTTGATAACGAGACGAAGCTTGATTACGGTGCAGTGGGCCAGTGATACAACCAATTTGAGAATGACCGTTATCTATCAAGTGCTTAGTTGCCATGTAGCCACCTTGGTGCGAGTTGTCTTGGATCTTATCGCTCGCAAACAACATAGGGCCCCAATCCATGACTACAACAGGCAGTTCTGGGTAGCGCTCGAATACATCGATATGTTCGCCTTCAAGGGTAGAACACATTAGCATCAGGCCATCGACTCGCTTTTGCAGCAAGGTATCGATAGAGGATTTCATGCGTTCGCTATCGCCTTCGGTGTTACACAAGATAAGGTTGTAGCCTTTTTCGTAGCAACGACGTTCCACACCTTTTACCACTTCGCCAAAGAATGGGTTGGTGGATGTGGTCACTAGCATTCCCAAGGTTTTGGTTTGCTTCATTTTCAAGCTGCGAGCCAATGCAGAAGGCGCATAGTTGAGTTCTTTAGCCGCACTGTTAACACGCTCAGCAATCTCTTCACTGACAAAGCGTGATTTGTTGATCACGTGGCTCACGGTAGAAGTCGAAACCTTTGCGAGCCGTGCGATGTCTTTCATTGTTGCCATAAAAAATCCTTGTGGGAATAACCTTCCACGTTGGGCGATATTCTGCCTGAAAACAGGGGCTTATTCTTGTTATTTGTTGTTACCGAATTTGAAGGCTAACATCCGTTAACCACGGTTTAGCTCAGAAGTTAGGCCTTCAAATAGGTATCAAACTAAGCAGACAGTTGCTCTGCCAAAAACGCATCGGTTTCAGCACGGCTTGGAATCGACGTTTGAGCACCAAAGCGTGTCACAGAGATAGCAGCTGCAGCATGAGCAAATTTAATCGCACGCTCAAGTGGCATATCTTCAAGCAAGCCTGTCACCAACGCGCCGTTAAAGGTGTCACCTGCGGCAGTTGTATCTGTTGCTTCAACACGGAAACCTGCGATTAATTCACCTTCGCTGGCTTCATTGCCTTGACCGCGATGACTCACCCACACGCCTTTCGCGCCTAGCGTGATCATTACCGTTTCTATGCCTTTAGCATGCAGAGCCAATGCAGCCTGATGAGCAGACGCGTTGTCCGTCACGGTAATGCCTGTCAGCACTTCTGCTTCAGTTTCGTTCGGTGTAATCACGTCAACACAAGCAAGCAGTGAATCCGATAATGGACGAGCAGGAGCCGGGTTTAGAATCACTTGCGTGCCACTCTCTTTTGCTACTTTCGCAGCGTATTCAATGCCTTCAATTGGCGTTTCAAGCTGAGTCAGCAAGTATTCAGCGCCGCGAATCTTCTCTAGATGCGGCTCGATTTGATCGCAAGTCAGCTTGTCGTTCGCTTCCGCAGAAAGACAGATGCTGTTTTCACCCGTTGCGGATACTTGGATCATCGCGATGCCAGTTGGCGTGTTGTCTGCCACGATAACACCGTCGATGTTGATGCCGTCTTTAGCGAAGTCTTGACGAATGTTGATGCCGAATGGGTCGTCACCGACACAGGCGATGAAGCCGATATCTGCGTTTAATCGCGCAGCAGCGACTGCTTGGTTTGCGCCTTTACCGCCAGGGATGACCTGATAGTTACCGCCAATCAAGGTTTCACCCGGACGAGGGAACGAAGGAACTTGCAGTACGTGGTCAGCGTTAACGCTACCTAAAACAATCAGTTGAGTCATGATACGAGCCTTATGATATATCGTATTTGAAAATGCATGGGTCTTTCTCATGGTGTTAAGTGCGCTCTCTTTTGTGAGCGGAATGAGAAACAGCGATGCACTGTCGGGGTTTGCTTTTGTTTGAGTCAGCGAGCCAATCAAAGCAGGGAGATAGGGAACTCCCTGCTTTATATCGCGTTACCTAGTAACGATTACTTAGCGATGATTTTTAGAGGTACTGGTACGTACTCGTCTACTGTTTCGCCTTTCAGTACTTTGTCTGCCATTTCGATACCTAGAGAACCGATTAGGTCAGGTTGTTGTGCAACTGTAGCGCCTAGTAGGCCGCGGTTAACAGCAGCGATGCCGTCGTCTGTGCCATCAAAGCCAACGATCATCACTTCTTTACCTGACGCTTGAACTGCGCGAAGTGCACCTAGTGCCATTTCATCGTTTTGAGCAAATACTGCTTGTACATCTGGGTTAGCAGCAAGCAAGTTTTCCATTACGTTCAGACCTTTAGTACGATCGAAATCAGCAGGTTGGCTTGCAAGAAGCTCAAGGTCGCTGCCGTTTACTGCATTCATGAAGCCTTCACCACGTTCACGAGCTGCAGAAGTACCAGCAATACCTTCAAGTTGGATTACTTTCGCTTTTTCGCCCACTTTTTCCATGATGAAGTGACCTGCCATTTCACCACCGATTACGTTATCAGAAGCGATGTGGCTTACTACGTCACCACGGCTTGCACCACGGTCTAGTGTTAGTACTGGGATGTTTGAACGGTTAGCCATGCGAATTGCGTTAGACACGGCGTCTGAATCTGTTGGGTTGATCAGGATTGCCTTAACACCACGAATGGTTAGATCTTCAATGTTCGACAGCTCTTTGCTTGGGTCGTTTTGAGAATCCAGAACGATAAGCTTGTAGCCTAGCTCTTCAGCTTTCGCTTCTGCGCCATCTTTCATGGTTACAAAGAATGGGTTGTTCAATGTAGACAGAACGATTGCCATTGTATCTTGCGCCTGTGCAGACACAGATACTGTTGTAGAAAGAAGAGCAGCAGAAATAAGAGTCGCTAATTTTTTCATGGTGTAAGTCCTTTGTGTAGGGGGAGCTAAGAGGTGAGTCCTAGCTCGTTGTTACATTATTTATAGATTCTAATATTTTAAGGTAAAACAAACTGTTACTTTTATTAAACTAGAGTGTTACTTGTATTAACCTAGAGTGTGAATAGGTTTTATTTGTTTTTGTTGTCGACCAATACTGCCAGAAGAATAACCACTGCTTTTGCAATCATCTGGTAGTAAGAAGATACGTCTAGTAGGTTTAGGGCGTTGTTTAGGAAGCCGATAATCAGAGCACCAATCAATGTGCCCATGATACGGCCACGACCGCCAGCTAAGCTTGTCCCGCCAAGAACTACGGCTGCGATAGCGTCTAGCTCATAACCCATACCTGCGGTTGGTTGAGCAGATGACAAACGCGATGCCACGATGATGCCTGCCACTGCAGCTAGCAGACCACAGATTGCGTAAACACCGATTTTTACTTTGTCTACGTCGATGCCTGATAGGCGAGTTGCTGATTCGTTGCCACCCAGTGCGTAAACGTAGCGACCAAAGCGTGTGTGGTTAAGTAGGTACCATACTGCTGCGAATACCACGACCATGATCCATACTGGAACCGGTACACCCATTGCGTAGCCAGTACCGAACCAAGCGAATGCGTCTGCTGTGTCTGTGAAGCCTGTTGAAATAGGACGACCATCTGTGTAAACCATGGTTACGCCGCGAAGTAGTGTCATGGTGACAAGCGTTGCGATGAAGGCTTGAACCTTACCCTTAGCGATAATCACACCACTAATCGCACCTAATGCTGCACCTGCTACAAGAGCGGTTGGTACTGCGATCATCACAGGGATTTCCATGCCAATCATGCTGGCTGCGAACGCACCACAAAGCGCCAGTACAGAACCAACACTCAAGTCGATACCCGCGGTTAAGATAACCAGCGTCATACCTACAGCGATAATTGCGTTAACCGAGGTTTGGCGCAGAATGTTTAGGATGTTGTCGACAGTAAAGAAGTTCGGGTTTAAGAAAGAAACGACAACAATCAGGAAGAGCAAAGCAATCAATGACTTTTGATCAATCAGCCACTCTTTGCTGATTAACGGTTTTTTCTTTGGAGCTTCAGTTGTTTTGCTCATGGTTTTAGTACTCATGCTGCGTCCTCGTTGATCTTTTTACCGACCGCACACGCCAGTAATAATTCTTGGTTTGCTTCTTTAGCATCAAATTCACCGCTTACACGGCCTTCATGCATCACCATGATGCGGTCACTCATTCCTAACACTTCTGGCATTTCAGATGAGACTAAAATGATGCTCATGCCGTCGGCTTTAAATTTATTAATGAGTTGGTAAATCTCTTTCTTAGCACCGACATCGACACCGCGCGTTGGCTCGTCGAGAATCAGTACTTTTGGTTTGGTCATCAAGCCCTTAGCGATAGCCACTTTCTGTTGGTTACCACCAGAAAGGTTGCCAATAATCTGTTCGCGCGTCGGGGTTTTGATGTTGAATAGCTTGATGAAGTCATCTACTGCAATCACTTCGTCTTTATGTTGGATTTGACCGCTCTTTGTCAGTAGGTCAAGTGAACATAACGACATGTTTTCTTTAACAGAAAGCCCTAGAACTAAGCCATCGCCTTTACGGTCTTCAGAGATGTAAGCAATGCCATTGGCCAAGCCGTCTTTCGGGCTTACAGGGTTGATGGTTTTATTTTCTAGGTTGATGACGCCGCGTTCACTTGGAAGGGCACCGAAAATCACTTTCATCAGTTCAGTTCGGCCAGCACCCATTAGGCCAGATACACCCAGGATTTCACCGCGTTTTAGCGTAAAGCTCACATCGTGAACACCAGAACCCGTCAGGCCAATCACTTCAAGACAAGTTTCACCATGGCTCTGGCCGATACGTGGATATTGTTCGTCTAACTTACGACCAACCATCATTTCGATTAGGCCATCTTCGTCGGTGTCTTTTACTTCACACTGACCAATGAACTTACCGTCACGCAGCACGGTGATGTCATCACAAATCTCGAAGATCTCTTTCAAACGGTGAGAGATGTAAACAATGCCACAGCCTTCATCGCGCAATTCGTTAATCACCTTAAACAGAGATTCAGTTTCGGTATCGGTTAGCGCATCGGTTGGTTCATCCATGATGATGACTTTAGATTCAAACGATAGGGCTTTCGCGATCTCTACCATTTGCTGCTCACCAAGGCTCAACTGGCCTAAAGGTGTTTTCGAGCTGTGTTTCACGTTAAGGCGTTTAAGTAGCTTGTCTGCTTCTTGGTACATCTCGTTCCACAAGATACGACCCATGGTGCCCGTGATTTCACGACCTAAGAAGATGTTCTCGGCGATGGTCAATTCAGGGATTAGATTCAGCTCTTGGTGAATGATGCTAATGCCTGCTTGTTGAGAATCACGTGGCCCTTTAAATGCAGCAGGTTTTCCTTGGTAGGCGATAGTGCCGCCGTCCAAGTGATAAATACCTGTCAGCACTTTCATGAGCGTTGATTTACCTGCACCGTTTTCACCCATTAACGCCATTACGCGTCCTGGATAAACGTTGAGGCTTGCCTTATCCAGTGCTTTAACACCAGGGAAGGCTTTCTCAATTGAGCTAAGTTCTAAAATGGCTTGAGTCATGTCGGTTCCTTTACTCGGGGCCAGTTGTATTTGATTATTCTGTCTATGTATTGTTTTGGTTCAGTGATAACACTGAGCTGTCGTTGCGTTTTGCTTGAGCTAAAAGGTTACGCCAGTTTGGAAAATAACATTTGCGTATGGTGTGCATTCACCAGTGCGAATCACCGCGCGGCTTTCATGCGTTCGCTGCTTGAATTCTTCATGAGTGATGTAAGTAATCGAAAGCGATTTGCCACAACGTGCTTCTTCTGTCTTGATTAAATCAATCAGTGCTGCGTGGTGTTCTGGGCTTACTTTCGCAAACTCTTCTGCAATCACAACGCCTTCGATTTGAGATTCATCCAGCATGGTTTTTACCGTTTGCTGAAAGCTTGGGACACCGTGAGTCAAAGCAAGATCAATACGAGTTACGTGGTCTGGAATTGGTAAGCCCGCGTCACAAATCGTGATTTCATCTGTGTGGCCAAGAGTCGCCACTAGGTAAGAGAGTTCAGAGTTTATTAGAGTACTTTTTTTCATATCACGACCTATCGAAAAATAACGCTTGATGGGTTGAGAACAACTCAAGAAAAGCCATCGAAACGTTTCGATAGTGATAATAGTGTCTGATTTATCATTTGCACGTTTGATTGTTTTAGAGTGTGATAATGATCATCGAAACGTTTCGATGGGGCGTTTTTTGGTGATCTTAGTCGCCGCCATTGATTGCATAAATCCTTTTACGTGGGTTCAATCGATAGCGCATATCCGAACTTACTAATGGTAATGATCTGGACGTTGGATGCTCTTAATCGCGCGAACACATTGCGTAGGTTATAGACTACGTTTGCAAGAACATGTGGTGACGAGAGTTGTCCGTCCCAACACACATCAACAATATGCTCTCTTGAAATCGGTCTTCCCACATTTTCCAATAACAAGCAGAGCACTGCTAATAGGCGAGGGCGCAAAGTGATTTTGTTTCCTTGCTGGTTGGTAATCGTTCGAGCGTCGATATCAATGATTAAGCCGTTGAAGTCTATTGTGTGGTTCATCGTGTTTTCTGTTCGTCTTATTCTAAATTGTGGAGATTGAGCAAATTGGCCTGCTGTTGGAGCGGGTAATTATTTAAGTGTGCTAATGGTCGAAGTGGGCGGGTTAACTGACACGATCAGTGAGCCTATTACTTTTAAAGCCGAAGACAATACTTACCGATTAATTGCTGGTTACAAATTTAACCGCATTGTTTCGGTTGAAGCTCAATACACAGATTTTGGTGATATCGCCCTGAAAACGAAATCTGGTAATAAGGTTTTCACTTGGACACCTCAAATCTTTTCGGTAACGGCGAACCTCGGTTACACGTTTGATAATGGCATTCGTCCATTTGGCACTATCGGTCTGTCGACTATTGATCTAGACATGAAGCTTGCTGATGGCTCTCGCCCTTCAGGAGATGGTTTTGATGATTCGGGAGATGGCATCCGTATGGGTGTTGGTGTTGGATATACGCCACCTACAATGTCTTCGTTGAGCTTTCGCTTAGCGTACGAAGCCGATGCTTTTGATATCGAAGATTACGAAAACGGACACAAGACAGAAGATACTGTTGTTCTGGATTCTTTCTACTTAGGCGCAATGTACACATTCTAAGTTTCATACTTTGCTAAACGGTAAATCGGTTTCTAAATGGGGCGTCGGTTAGCTCAACCCGTTTAGCTAAAGTGGAAGGCCGCAGTTTTTGACTGCGGATTTTTTATGTTTAACTCTAGGCTTCACGAATATGAGCGGTAACAGACACGATGGCATGGTCGGTACTGAATTGGTCGTGTTCAAAGCTTGGATTGGTGAGGTGATGGTCTAACACTGTGTAGCTAGAGATCTCCATCAAACTAGACGAGTTCTGACAATCAAACTCGTTCGACATCAAAATGTAGTCCAGTACAGACCCAGATGCGCCGTAGTAATGGGTTGGCTTACGCTGTTCAAGCAAATCTTCTTCATGTAGCTGATGGTAAAGATCCCAGCTGTCTTTTAATCGAAAGTGGGATAGCCAATGCTTGCTGTTTTCGTCTCGGTTGATTGAGTAACTCAACAGCCCTTTAAACTCATCATTAAATAGAGGCTTATTAAAATCACCCATCAACACAACAGGTTGATCGGTTTGGTAGCGCTGGTTGGTGATGTATTGATGCAGCATCTGAGCTTCTAGGCCGCGTTGGGCACTGGATAGCCAAGAGCCAAGCCGTTCTTGGTGAAAACGAGTGAGCGTGTCACTTTGTGGTTTTGCACCTTGCTGAGCGTTGTTCGTATCGACAGATTCTGCTTTTGGTTCTGTCGGACGTTGTGATTTGAAGTGCACCACATAACAGTCGGTTGAACCTAAATGGGGTAACGTAATCGTCGCGTGAACAGGTGTTCTGTTGAATGAGAATTTGTCGCCAAGGTTGAATGCTGTCAGTAACGTCGAATCTGGCGTAACAGGCTGAACGTTTTCAATAGGGTAACGGGAAGCAATACCAACGACAGGTGAGGTGTATAGGTAATCATCTTCAACGTGTGCGCTATCGACCACTGCAAAGTATGGATAACCTAGGTCGTTCATCAATTGCTCTAAAGACTGCGGGCTAAATATCTCTTGGAAGCCAATCACATCGCAATCTAATGAACGAATCGCTTCAGCCATCCAATGTTGCTTCTTCTGCCATTCTTCGAAGCTGTAGATGTTCTCAAAATCATAATAAGCATTCGGTGGCTCGAGATAGTTCAGAAGGTTGAACGTTGCGAATGTTATTTGGTTTGGTTTGTTCAAAGTGTCATTCCATTTAGACCTAGGCAGCAAGGATACTCCAGTAAAAGTATAGTTTGTTGATTATTTAGAACCTAAACTTCAATTTAGAAGCGAATCAAAGGAAATCTAAGCTGTGGAGGCTTGTGTCATTCAGGCTAAGCAATCAAAGCTCACTGCATCCAATAACTTTGAGTGGTGACGAGTAATTTGTAAATAAACCGTCAGAGATAGAGTGCTGATGGTTTTATTAGTTATTACATGATGTTAGATTTGAACCTATACTTGATTTAACGGCATGCATTCAAAGCCGATAAATCAACTTGAATATAGAATTCATGACATTTGAAGGGAGAGTCAAATGGGAACAGTTTTTCGACGCAAAGCCTCGCAACGCACTCAGTTTTTCAGGTTTAATTTGAAGTCATGTGCAATCATGTTGCCGCTTATTGCTTTACAACCCTCCGTTACTTACGCTTCTGAAACCCAATCAACTCCTGCTGTCACCGTTATTGAAACCACACAACTGGTTGGTTTTGGTGAAGCAAAATATCCAGCCGATTTCACTCACTTCGATTACGTTAATCCTGATGCGCCAAAGCAGGGCAAAGTGACCTATGGCAGCATAGGTACGTACGATAGCTTTAATCGATTCGGTTCCCGCGGCGTTGCTGCAAGTTATACCGGAGAGATTTACGATACCTTGATGTTTTCTCCGAGTGACGAGATTGATGCGTACTATCCATTGATCGCTTCAAAGGTTCGCTACTCCAGTGATTTCACTTGGATGGAAATCGACATCAACCCAAATGCTAAATTCCAAGATGGCGAGCCTATCACTGCGCATGATGTTGCCTTTACTTTTGACAAGTTCTCAACCGAGGGCGTGCCTCAGTATCGTGTGTATTACAAAGAGATTAAGTCAGTAAAAGCGGTCTCTGATTTGGTTGTTCGTATTGAAATGAACAGTCCAAACCGCGAAAAACTGTTTAGCTTCGCGCAAAGCACTCGTGTATTGCCGAAACATTTCTGGAAAGACAGAAAGCTGTCTGAGCCTCTAAGTGAGCCACCAGTCGGTAGTGGTCCTTATAAGATCATCAGCTACAAATCAGGCCAAAGTGTTACCTATGGTCTAGATGAAAACTACTGGGCAGCAGACCTACCAGTTAACGTTGGCCGCAATAACTTCAAGCAGGTGCAATACGATTACTACCGTGACGACACGGTAATGTTGGAAGCGTTCAAAGCAGGGGAGTTCGATCTTCGAACCGAGAATTCGGCTAAGTTCTGGGCTAACTCTTATACGGGCGCGAACTTCGATAAAGGCTACATCATTAAAGAAGAGATCAACCACGAGAAGCCTGAAACGACTCAAGGTTTCGTCTTCAACATTCAATCACCTGTGTTCTCGGATCCTAAAGTGCGTGAAGCGTTAACCTATGCGATGGACTTTGAGTGGATGAACAAGAACATGTTCTATGGTCAGTACAAGCGTACTCGTAGCTACTTCCAAAATACCGACTACGAAGCGAAAGGCTTACCAAGCGAAGCTGAAGTCGAGTTGTTGTCTCAATACAAAGATCAGATTCCACCGCGAGTTTTCACCGAAGAATTCCAACCACCCGTCACCGATGGTAGCGGTCGTATTCGTAGCCAAATGCGTACCGCTTTCAAATTGTTGAAAGAAGCGGGTTGGGTGCTGAAAGACAAAGTCATGACCAACGAAAAGACTGGCAAGCCGATGTCATTTGAGTTGTTGATTTACAGCCCAACCACGGAACGTATCGCAACGCCGGTTCAAAAGAACCTTAAGCGCATGGGTATTGAGATGAAGATCCGTACCATCGATACCACTCAATACATCAAGCGCTTGCGTGATCGTGATTTCGACATGGTTTCGTCGTCATTTTCCGCAAACCCTTATCCTAGCCCGAACTTAATGATCGTTTGGAACTCTAACTACATTGATTCTACTTACAATACTGCAGGTGTTATCGATCCAGTGGTTGACGCGTTAACAGAAGAAATTGCGCGTAACCAACAGCACCCTGAAAAGCTTCTTACACTAGGTCGTTCACTAGACCGAGTATTGCAGTGGAATTTCTACAACATCCCGCAATGGCACGTTGGCGAGTATCGCGTAGCAATGTGGGACAAGTTTGAGCGTCCAGATGTATTGCCTAAATACGATTTAGGTATCGATACATGGTGGATTTCAGAAGAGAAGGCGGCTTTGCTTCCTGAAAAACGTCGCTAGGAGTTAGTTAGCATGGCCGCGTATATATTTCGACGTTTATTGTTGGTGATCCCCACGCTGTGGGCGATCATCACCATCAACTTTTTCATCATCCAGATAGCGCCTGGAGGCCCGGTAGAGCAAGCTGTTGCTCAATTAGAAGGGCATAACTCTGGCATTATGGAGCGTTTTTCTGGTGGTGGACAAGAAGTTGATTTAAGTGAAAGTGATCAAGCGTCTGCCAGTGGCTATAAAGGCTCACGCGGGCTTGATCCTGAAGTGGTTGAAGAGATCAAAAAGCAGTTTGGTTTTGATAAGCCGATTCACGTTCGCTACTTTGATATGTTGAAAAACTACGCGACCTTTAACTTTGGTGAAAGCCTGTTTAAGGGCGGAAACGTGATTGATTTGATCATTGAGCGTTTACCTGTCTCCATTTCCTTAGGGTTGTGGAGTACGTTAATCATCTATGTGATTTCGATACCCTTAGGCATTATGAAGGCGATACATCACGGCTCTCGCTTTGATATTTGGTCGAGCGCGGTGGTGATTGTCGGCTACGCGGTGCCGGGCTTCTTGTTTGCGATTATCCTGATTATTTTGTTCGCGAGTGGTAACTACTTCAGTTGGTTCCCATTGCGAGGGCTTGTGTCGAGTAACTTCGACCAGCTCAACTGGTATCAGCAAATTGGCGACTACTTCTGGCACTTGGCGTTGCCCATTTTCGCCATGGTTATCGGTGGATTCGCCACGCTCAGCATGCTGACCAAAAACTCCTTCCTTGATGAAATCAATAAGCAATATGTAGTGACTGCGAGAGCGAAAGGCTTGGACGAGAGCAGTATTCTTTATAAGCACGTTTTCCGTAACGCCATGCTGATCATTATTGCGGGTTTCCCAAGCGCATTTATTAGTATTTTCTTCACGGGTTCTATGTTGATTGAAGTGATGTTTTCACTCGAAGGAATTGGTCTGCTTGGCTTTGAATCAACCATTCAACGTGACTATCCCGTGGTGTTCAGCTCTCTCTATATCATGACCTTGCTTGGCTTGGTGCTGAGCATTATCTCCGACCTGACGTATACCTGGGTTGATCCTCGAATTGATTTTGAAGCGCGTTAATGGCGAACGAATAACAAGGTATTGATAATAAATGTTTAACAACCCTTTAGCTGAAGCTCGTTGGTTACGTTTTAAAGCAAACAAGCGTGGTTTTATCTCCCTTTGGATATTTACCATCTTGTTTGGTTTGAGCCTGTTCGCTGAGATCATTGCCAATGATAAACCACTCTTGGTTTCTTATGATAATCAGTGGTTTGTGCCTGTTATCAATGAATATGCCGAGACGGAGTTTGGTGGTGAGTTTGAAACCGAGGCCGACTACAAAGACCCGTATGTTATCGAGCTCATTGAAGACAACGGTTACATCGTGTGGCCAATCATTCCGTTTAGCTACGACACAATAAACTTCGATATTTCAGGTGCGGTGCCATCGGAGCCCGATTCGGTGAACTGGTTAGGGACTGATGATAAGGGGCGAGATGTATTAGCTCGTATCATTTATGGCTTCCGTATTTCCGTTCTATTTGGTTTTATTCTGACCATTGTATCGAGCGTGATTGGTGTCGTGGTTGGCGCAACACAAGGCTACTACGGTGGCTGGGTTGATCTATTCGGACAACGCTTCATTGAAGTCTGGTCTGGTATGCCGACCCTGTTCTTGCTGATTATTTTGTCGAGTTTTATTGAGCCGAATTTCTGGTGGTTGCTCGGCATTATGGTGCTGTTTAGTTGGATGAGTTTAGTCGGCATCGTGCGAGCGGAATTTTTACGCTGCCGAAACTTCGATTATGTGCGAGCCGCGCAAGCCATGGGTGTTGATGACAAACGTATTATGCTTCGTCACATGTTACCTAACGCGATGGTTGCATCGTTAACCATGATGCCGTTTATTCTTTCAGGCTCGGTGACCACACTGACTTCGTTAGACTTCTTGGGCTTTGGTCTTCCTGCGGGTTCGCCTTCGTTAGGCGAGTTGTTGGCGCAAGGTAAAGCTAACTTACAAGCGCCTTGGCTTGGCATTTCTGCCTTCGTCGTGCTTTCACTGATGCTTACGTTACTGGTCTTCGTTGGTGAAGCGGTGCGTGATGCTTTTGACCCGCATCAACAGAAGTAAGGATAGTTTATGACTTCAAATACAACGCCTGCTTCTCCGGTTTTGACCATAGATAAACTGTCTGTCGGTTTCGGGCGAAAAAACTCGATAGAGCAAGTGACACAAGATGTCTCTTTAGAAATATACAAAGGTGAGACATTAGCGCTGGTGGGTGAGAGTGGTTCCGGAAAATCGGTCACGGCTAACTCGATTTTAAAGCTGTTACCAAAAGGCTCGTCTCATTACTTAAACGGTAAGATCAATTTCTCTGGCACCGATATTCTGAGTTGTTCTGAAAGACAGCTACGTGGGATTCGTGGTGGTCGTATTGGAATGATCTTTCAAGAGCCTATGGTTTCCCTAAATCCGCTTCATCGAATTGGAAAACAGCTTGTTGAAACCTTAGCAATTCATCGTGGTATGCGAACCAACAAAGCACAAGCCTTGGCGATAGAGTGGCTTTCAAAGGTTGGCATTCGCTATCCTGAGCAAAAGATTTCAGCCTATCCGCACGAGCTATCTGGTGGAGAACGCCAGCGCGTGATGATCGCGATGGCACTGATCAATGAACCAGAGCTGCTTATTGCTGATGAGCCGACAACGGCTTTGGATGTATCGGTGCAAGCGCAGATCCTCGACCTTCTAAAAGACCTGCAGCAAGAGCTGGGTATGGCAATGCTTTTCATTACTCATGACTTGAGTATCGTTCGTAAGATTGCCGACAGAGTAGCAGTAATGAAAGATGGTCGCTTGGTCGAAAGTAACGACTGTCATACCCTGTTTAACGCGCCTGCTCACCCTTACACTCAAAAACTTATTAACTCTGATCCGAAAGGTTTGCCCGTTCCTGTGTCACCCGAAAGCAAACCGCTACTCGATGTAAATCAACTTCGTGTTTGGTTCCCGATCACGGGCGGTTTATTCAAGCGCACCATTTCTCATGTTAAAGCTGTGACCGACATGGAGTTCACTTTGAAGAAAGGGCATTCAATCGGTTTGGTTGGCGAAAGTGGTTCTGGTAAATCGACGACCGGTATGGCGATACTTAAGCTGGTAGATAGTGAAGGGTCAATCACCTACTCGAGTGAACAGCTTCAAGGTTTAGATCGAAAACAGATGCTTCCGTTTAGAAGCCGTATGCAAGTAGTCTTTCAAGACCCGTTTTCTGCGCTAAACCCGAGAATGTCGGTCGCTCAGGTGATTGGCGAAGGTTTGTTAGTGCATCAACAATTGGATGAGCACGAACTCGACCAACGCATCTGTGACGTAATGAAAGAGGTTGACCTCGATCCTGAAACGCGTCACCGTTACCCAAATGAGTTTTCTGGCGGTCAAAGGCAGCGTATTGCGATTGCTCGTGCTTTGATTTTAAAGCCAGAGTTTATCCTGCTCGATGAACCAACATCGTCATTGGACAGAACCGTTCAAGCTCAAGTATTGGATTTGCTGAAGTCACTTCAAGAAAAGTATGGCCTGACCTATTTGTTTATCAGTCATGATCTGAATGTCGTGAAATCCTTGTGTCATTACACCATCGTCATGAAAGCTGGCGAGGTAATAGAGAAGGGCGACACTGAGACTTTGTTTGGTAATCCGCAGCATGAATATACTAAGCAGTTGGTGAGTCTTTCGAATGTTGGTGGTGTTTTATAACGCAGAGGGTTTGTTTAAAACAAATGGGCTCTGGTTGAATTCAACATGGTCATTTCGTTGTTTTAAGATTACACTGCGCCCAATATTTCAGAAGTACATATTTAGGTAGAGGTCACCATGGACCAAGAACATTACGAAGACGCTGATTACGAAGGCCAAGAGCTGGGCGAAGAAGGCGAAGAGATTGAAATTGAAGCAATTGGTATTGATGTTTCATCACAGCCAATCGAGCTCTACAAAGTGTTTAAAATTGCTAACCTAGTGAGTGGTGGCGGTGAAGCTAAGCACATCATCTCTGAAGGCTACGTAGCGGTAAATGGTGAGCTAGAAACCCGTAAGCGTCGTAAAATGTACGATGGCGACTTCTTTGAATTCAACCAAGAATACTATGTAGTGGTGTGTGATCAGCCAGTACAAGAAGAATCAGAAAAGCCGAAAAAGAAAGAAACGCCTAAAAAAGAGAACAAGGCGAAGAAAGGTCAGTCTAAAAAGGATTCTAAGAAGAAGGAATCTAAGAAAAGCAAAGCAGAAATGCTAAGCGCAAAGGCTGAACCAAAGAAAGAGAAAAAAGAGAAGAAACCGAAAAAGAAAGCGGATACGCCAAAGCCAACACGTGATGTCAAAAGCGGCCGTAATTCGATTGAGTTCTTTTAAACTACAGTTCTAAACGACTGCTCTAAACTGCTTTTCTAAAACGAATCTTTTAAAACTATTTGTTTGAACATCAAGCAACGTTAGACCTAGGTTTTACGTTACGCAGATATCAAAAGGCTCACTAGTTAGTGAGCCTTTTTTGTATTTGTTTGCTAGTACAGCTAACGGCCAATAACGCTTATTCTCAGTGTCTTGTGTGAGAAGAAGTTAGCTCTGATGCACGTAACTGAGCAACGGCTTTCGCTAGTTCTAGCTGAGCTTGTGCAAAGTTAATGTCTATGTTGCCCTTGTTGATGTTCTCTAGAGCGGCATATTTCGCTTCTTCTGCGCGAGCGCGGTCAATGTCTTTACCATGCAAGGCCGTGTCGGCTAATAACGTAACCACATCCGGCTGAACTTCCAGCATCCCACCAGAGACATACAGCACTTGGCCTTCTGATTTAGGGTCTGTAACAAACACGGTTACGCCCGGTTTGATCTTACTGAGAAGCGGGGAGTGACCGGGGCGGATCCCCAGTTCACCGTCAGCGCCAGAAACGGCTAGGGCATACGCTGGACCTGAAAACAGCGTACCTTCCGCACTTACAATATTAAGTTGAAATGTATTATCTGTAATTCCGATAGCCATGGTGCACCTGCCTCTTAGAGTGATTTTGCTTTGTTAAGCACTTCGTCGATAGAGCCACAGTACAAGAACGCTTGCTCTGGGATATCGTCATATTCACCGCTCAATAGACCTTTAAAGCCTCTTAGTGTTTCGCTTAGCGGTACAAAGACACCTTTCTGACCGGTAAACACTTCGGCTACGTGGTAAGGCTGCGTTAAGAAACGTTCAATCTTACGAGCGCGAGATACGGTCTGTTTGTCTTCAGTAGACAGCTCATCCATACCAAGAATCGCGATGATGTCTTTTAGCTCTTTGTAGCGTTGCAGCGTTGTTTGTACTTTTTGTGCAATGTCGTAGTGCTCTTGGCCTACGATCAGCGGATCTAACTGACGTGACGTTGAATCTAACGGGTCAATCGCAGGGTATAGACCCAGTGCCGCGATGTTACGAGACAGTACAACGGTCGCATCTAAGTGAGCAAAGGTTGTTGCTGGCGATGGGTCAGTCAAGTCATCCGCAGGTACGTATACTGCTTGGATAGAGGTGATAGAGCCTTGTTTTGTTGACGTGATACGCTCTTGAAGTACGCCCATCTCTTCAGCCAGTGTTGGTTGGTAACCTACTGCTGAAGGCATACGACCTAGCAGAGCTGATACTTCTGTTCCCGCAAGCGTGTAACGGTAAATGTTATCAATGAACAACAGTACGTCACGACCTTCATCACGGAAGCGCTCAGCCATAGTTAGGCCTGTAAGTGCTACACGTAGACGGTTTCCCGGTGGCTCGTTCATTTGACCGTAAACCATGGCTACTTTGTCTAGTACACCTGCTTCTTTCATCTCGTAGTAGAAGTCGTTACCTTCACGAGTACGTTCACCTACACCGGTAAACACAGAAAGACCTGAGTGGGCTTTGGCGATGTTGTTGATAAGCTCCATCATGTTGACGGTTTTACCTACACCAGCACCACCGAACAGACCAATTTTACCACCCTTAGCGAATGGACAGATAAGGTCGATAACCTTAACGCCTGTTTCTAGAAGCTCAGTGCTGTTTGCTTGTTCTTCATAAGAAGGGGCTTCACGGTGAATCTCGTAGTTTTCTTTCTGACCGATTTCACCACACTCATCGATAGGTTGACCAAGCACGTTCATGATACGGCCTAGCGTTTCTTCGCCGACAGGAACCGTGATTGGAGAGCCTGTGTTTTCAACCGTTAGGCCACGACGTAAGCCATCTGACGTACCCATTGCAATACAACGAACGATATTGCTACCCAGTTGTTGTTGTACTTCCAATACTAACGAGCTTGCTTCGTCGCTAGTCACTTTCAATGCATCATAAACGCGTGGGCTGTTGCCGCCGCTGAACTCGACGTCAACCACCGCGCCGATTACTTTAACTATTTTTCCAACACTCATTCTTAAATCCTCAAATTCTGTTCTTGACCCAGTCTTTTCTAGCCCTAGACAGCTTGGGCACCTGAGACTATTTCACTCAGCTCTTGGGTAATGGCAGCCTGACGCGCCTTGTTGTAGACCAACTGCAAGTCATCAATGAGTTGGCCTGCGTTATCAGTCGCCGCTTTCATAGCGACCATTCGGGCTGCTTGCTCACAGGCAATGCTCTCAACAATGCCTTGATACACTTGCGATTCGATGTATCGATGTAACAGTTCTGAGAGTATGTCTTTGGGTGCTTGCTCATAGATGTAGTCCCAACGACGCGCTTTTTTAGGCTCACCACCTTCCTCAGAATCCGAAGGGTGGGGGAGCAACTGCAAGGTCGTTGGCGCTTGAACCATGGTGTTGACGAACTGGTTGTAAACGAGATACAAGCTATCGATTTTACCTTCGTCGTAATGCCCGAGCATCGCATTCACCGTACCTAAGATGTCTTCTAACTTAGGTGTATCGCCAAGACCTGACGTTTGTGCAATAACGTTGCCGCCGCGTTGGAAGAACGAGATAGCCTTAGATCCCACTAAGGTTGTTTCTACCTCGACTCCCTTGGTGCGCCATTGCTCCATTTCTTCTAACACTTTCTTGAACAAGTTTGAGTTCAAGCCACCACACAAGCCGCGATCGGACGAGATAATGATGTAAGCGACACGCTTAGGTTCACGCTGTTGCAGGTAAGGGTGCTGGTACTCCAGGGAACCCGATGCAACATGAGAGATAACTTTTCGCATGTTCTCGGCGTAGGGGCGAGTTAGCGTCATGTTGTCTTGAACCTTGCGCATCTTACTTGCTGCAACCATTTCCATTGCGCTAGTGATTTTCTGAGTGTTACTAACACTGGCTATCTTGGTGCGAATTTCTTTAGTACTTGCCATAATCTGCTCCTATTTGTTTTGATTTCCAGCTAACAAACCGGAGCACTTACCAAGCTTTCATCCCAACAAAACCTTCTAGGATCTCTTTAAGAGCACCGTCGATTTCGTCATTGTAATCGCCTGTCGCGTTGATTTTTTCGAACAACGCAGGGTTCTGACCTTTGGCATAAGCAATCAGCTCTTCTTCAAAACGGGCAATGTTGTTTAGCTCAACACCGACCAAGTAGCCTTTCTCTGCTGCGTAGATAACCGTTGCTTGCTCAGCGACTGACATTGGAGAGTATTGTTTTTGCTTCATTAATTCGGTAACACGCTCACCATGGTCTAGCTGTTTGCGCGTCATCTCATCTAAGTCAGAAGAGAACTGAGCAAAGGCCGCCAGCTCGCGATATTGAGCTAATGAAGTACGGATACCACCAGACAGTTTCTTGATGATCTTGCATTGCGCCGCACCACCCACACGAGATACCGAGATACCTGGGTCTACTGCAGGACGTAAGCCTGAGTTAAACAGTTGGGTTTGAAGGAAAACCTGACCATCAGTGATTGAGATTACGTTGGTTGGTACAAACGCTGATACATCACCCGCCTGAGTTTCAATAATAGGAAGCGCCGTTAATGAGCCTGTTTGGCCTTTCACTTCACCGTTAGTGAACTTCTCTACATACTCAGCATTCACTCGTGCTGCACGTTCTAGTAGGCGTGAGTGAAGGTAGAATACGTCGCCAGGGAAGGCTTCACGACCCGGTGGGCGTTTCAATAGCAATGAGATTTGACGGTAAGCAACGGCTTGTTTTGATAGGTCATCATAGATAATCAGCGCATCTTCACCGCGGTCACGGAAGTATTCACCCATAGTGCAACCGGCATAAGGGGCTAGGTATTGAAGCGCTGCAGACTCTGATGCTGATGCCACGACTACGATGGTGTTTTTTAGCGCATCGTGGTCTTCGAGTTTACGAACCACATTAGCGATAGTGGAGGCTTTTTGGCCAATCGCTACATACACACATTTGATGCCAGAATCTTTCTGATTGATGATCGCATCGATAGCTAACGCTGTTTTACCCGTCTGACGGTCACCAATGATAAGCTCACGTTGACCACGACCGATTGGCACCATGGTATCAACCGCTTTATAACCAGTTTGAATAGGTTGATCAACAGACTTACGTTCGATTACACCCGGTGCAATCACTTCTACAGGGTCGAGTCGGTCACAACTCACTGGGCCTTTGCCATCGATTGGCTCGCCTAATGTGTTGACTACGCGACCAAGAAGTCCGTTACCTACAGGTACTTCTAAGATACGACCTGTACCTTTCACTTTCATACCTTCAGAGAGGTCAGTGTAGGGGCCCATAACCACCGCACCTACTGAGTGGGTATCGAGGTTAAGTGCGAGTGCGTATTTGCCACCTGGTAGCTCAATCATCTCGCCTTGCATAACATCAGCAAGGCCATTGATTGTGATGATGCCATCACGAACCGATACGATAGTGCCTTCATTGCGAGCCTCGGTGCTCACATTAAATTTCGAGATGCGTTCTTTGATTAGATCGCTGATTTCATTTGAATTTAATTGCATAATTGTTACCTATCTCGCGTGAAGTTGATGAGCCAATCGGTCAATTGATGTGTTTAAAGAACCATCGATAACGGTTTCACCCGCTTTGATGACCATTCCACCCACTAACGTGTCATCAATAACCTGCTTCATTTCAACCTGACGCTCTAATTTCTTCTCAAGTGCAGCTGTTAGTGACGTAACTTGATCTTGTGTCAGCATTTCTGAACTGGTGACAGTGACAGGCACTACACGTTCATGTTCGTCCTTTAGCTCGCAGTACAATTCAAACAGGTCTCTTACAACAGAAAGGCGGCCGTTCTCGGCCAAGACTCGAATGAGATTAATGACGTGGTCATCAACGAGTCCTTGGCAAATATGAATGATGAGGTTTGCCAGCTCTTCTGTTTGGTGTGTAGAAGCACCTTCTGCTGAAGAAATCTGACTAGCGATCGTTTCTTCTTCCGCGACAGCCACAAGAATGGACAGCATTGAGTGCCACTCTTGTAACTGGTTTTCACCTAAAGCAAATTCAAACGATGCTTTGGCGTAGGGATGAGCAATATTGGTGTAATCTGACATATTGCCTCTCCTTAGAGTTCGCTAATCATTTGGTCAACTAGCGCTCGGTTCGTTGCGGAATCTAGGTTTTTGCTAATCAGTTTCTGTGCACTTTGAATTACTGCGTCTGCCATATCTGCCTGAAGTTCACGGCGTATCTTTTGGCGTTCGCCTTCTAGCTCAGCTCTACCTTGTTCTAAGATGCGTGCCTTTTCTTGCTCGGCTTCTTGTTGCGCTAAGCTGATGATTTCATTGCGGCGTTTTCGGCCCTGTTCAATCAGTTCAGTCACATCTTTTCTTGCATCTTCGATGAGTTGCGCGCCATTTGATTTTGCTAGTTCTAGCTCTTTCGCAGCGTTCTCTGAGTGGCGTAAACCATCAGCGATTTCTTTTTGGCGCTCGTCTAACATCGCGGTGAGAGGGGGCCATACATATTTCATGCAGAGCCAAACAAAAATCACGAATGAGATTGCTTGTCCAAGCATGCTTGCATTTAAGTTCATACCTTCCTCACTAAATCTTGATTATTTACAAATCGATCTTTCAAAGCGGTTTGATTAAGCCACGGCGAAGATGATGTATAGACCGATACCAACACCGATCATCGGTACTGCATCCACAAGACCCATCATGATGAAGAATTGAGTACGAAGCATTGGAGTAAGGTCTGGTTGACGCGCAACACCTTCAAGGTATTTACCTGCTAAGTTACCAATACCAGATGCTGCACCTGCTGCACCTAAACCGATCAGTAATGCACCTGCTACATATAAAACTGCGCTTACGATATCCATTTGTATCTCCGATAAATAATTTGTTAGTTAAATTTTTTAGTTAAATTTTTTAGTTATTAATTAGTGGTGTTCTTCTGTTGCCATACCTAAATAAACAACGGTCAGTACCATAAATATAAATGCTTGCAAGAATACGATTAATATGTGGAATAGTGCCCAAGGAACACTCAGTGCCCATTGCATCCACCATGGCATTAATGCGATCAGAATAAATATCATCTCACCTGCATACATGTTTCCAAATAATCGTAAGCCTAGTGATATAGGTTTTGAAATTAATGTTATTAATTCAAGAACTAAGTTAACAGGGTATAAAAGAGGGTTATCAAATGGCTGCGTAGTAAGCTCTTTGATAAAGCCTTTCAATCCTTTATTTTTAAATGTATAAGTCAACAGTAAGATAAATACACCGAGTGCCATCGACATTGGAATATTTACGTCCGCCGTTGGTAGATCTCTAAAGTGTTCTAGACCCATTGCACGACTTAATGCTGGTATGAAATCTATTGGTAATAAATCGACCGCGTTCATTAACAACACCCAAACAAAAGTGGTTAATGCCAGTGGCCCTATTAATTTATCCTCCGCTTGAAAAATCTCTTTTACTAGGTTGTTTACAAAATCAAATATCAGTTCGATAAAACATTGAAATCGACCTGGAACACCGCTGGTGCCCTTAGTCACTACGTATCGAAAAGCTCCAATAAACAGTAAACCCGTAATCCAAGATACCAACATCGAGTCGATGTTGAACGCCCAGAAACCATCACCTGTAGTTAAGAAGGTTAAGTGATGCTCTATGTATTCGTGAGCGGTAGTTACTTGATCCATACTACACGTACTCCGATCTTGTAGAGGCAGTAATAAATGGTGTTAAGAAGTACCCAACCATAGTGAGAATATATGCGTACAATATTACTGGGTTATCCAATTTGAAAAACTGGAACGCCAAGATAAACATTAAAAACGTATAAGTTATTTTCACGACACGACTCATTTGCATTAAGTCACGTAAACTATAATTAGGATTCTTGCGTACCTTTAGGCTTGCATATATAAAACCAAACAGCGGAGGTAGCATCGCAATTCCGATACCCAAAGCCGACGATTCCATATCTACTTTATTACCAAAAAACACTTCATATAAAACTACACCGACGGCTAATACTACTTGGCAGAGAACAACTCTTTTAGCAGCAACAAGAATGTCACCACTTATCCCATTAAGCCTCATAATAAAACCTTATATTTAACAGTGTAAGCTCATATAAAACACAGTTTGAATATGTCTTGCTACTCGCATTTACTTGTTAATAAAACTTTGCTTGTTAACAAAGAGATAATCTTGCTGGTTTTATATCTCCTGACGAAATAGAACGATATAAACTAGTTCGCTCTCGTTTCGACAAAATATAAACTACGCCTAAAATTATGTGATCAAAACGACAAATATTGATATCAATAATTCCATTATTGAAATGAATGTTTTTCATTTATGAAAGTAATAGTTCTATCACTTTATTCATGAATATTTAAGATGCTTTATCCTTGTGAAAAAGAGGGTCTTTTTAGAAGGGAGTAGCGAGCTAAATTTTCAACTTATGATCTTATCAATTAAGACAATTCAAACACTTAGGTTCATTTACAAGCTGAGTTGTGAAGTGTGATTTTGGTAGGGGTTAAGCTTGTTTGAGGCAATGATGGAAGATCTGGTTTTTCTGGTAAATTAAACGTACGTCGCTCCTTATCAATAAGCGAATATTTTTTATATTGTCGTCAGCTTGTCACTATTTGCGTGCGCGAGAGTGAAAATTCAGCGCCTAAATGTTGATGATATAGGAGTGAAATGGGGGACTGGGTGTGCGAGAAGCATGGTGCGGAGAAGAAACACCGAGTTTTGAGGAAGTAAATGGCAGCAGAGCGCTGCCTAATTTACTTAATCTAGGCTCTCTTATGACTCTTCATAACTGAGGTATTGAATACATAAGTCATGGAAAGCCTGTGCTTGTGGCGAGATCGTACGATCAGACAGTCTGAAAATGCCGATTTGTCGTTGCAAGGGTGGGTCAATTAGCGGAATCCACACCAAGCGGGTTTCATTGGTTGGGAAAGCCAGCTTAGGTAGCGTGGTCACGCCTATCCCGAGCTCTAACACCGAAAAAAGCGAGGTAATGTTCTCGACAGAGTACAGGGCTTGTTCGCTGAGCATGCGCGCAGGTGTTGGGTCCAGTAGGGTGCAAGTCCCGTTACGAATGAAGGGCTGCTTTAACAAGGTTTGCCATTCGATTCCTTCCCGTTGAGAGGCGATAGGGTTATCTTTGAGGCACACCACACCGATAGGATCAGAAAGCAAAGGCGTGAAGTCGATGCTCTCTTCTTCTAAATGGGAGCTATTACCGAGGGCAACATCCACCTCGCCAGAGAGTAATCTTGCTTCTACCCCTGCCGCATTATCATCAATCAAACTCACTTCTACATTCGGGTACTGCTCACAAAATGTCCCTAAAACACTAGGTATGAGTTTTGCGGCCACCGAAGGCACGCTCGCTATTCTAACTCTTCCTTGTTGTCCTGCTGCCATCACTTTGGAATGCGCCTCAAATCGCAATCAAGATGGCGAAAGATCAAGGCTTATAAAACATCAATGCCGGTATAAAGAAGAAAATGTAGAGATGAAGCTCTCTAAAAACTGAAGATAAACAAGGTGTGAGCCTTTGAAAGAAGGCTGATACAAGATTCCGGAAGGAAGATAAAAACCGTACTGGTGAAGATACACCGGGCGGCACGTATTTAGGTCAATCGATCTAGTCAGGACAAATAATAAGTGGCGAGTTCGCTTGCCTCGATCATATCAATAACGATTAAAAACGTGAAAGCTAACCAACATACTGTCGCTATATATGCTTCAAAAGACAGCAACGATCGGTTCTGAATGGCTAGCAAAATCCTATAACTATAAGGTGGTGAGCAAAATGGATGCACATCGTTCTACCTACACTGAATCAGCACTACGTGACGCAACGGTCGTCATGGCACAGGAAAGACTGGGTGCTATGCACCAAACACGCATCAGCTTCGTAAGAACTCTGATTCGTAAAATGGCGCAACAGCAATGGAAAGTGACTAAGCATGAGTGGCAACTAGACGCTCGAGGTTTTGGTCATGTTATCTATAAGCTAGAGACGCCAAATCATGTTTATCATTTGGTTGTTTTCTGCGATGAGATTGCAGACGACGAACGAAATGACCGTGTAATTGCTGAAAAGTGGGACGTAACGTTTGCTCTGGTTCTTGGTGATGTTGATGTCACCCTACTTGAGAGACTTCGTGCGAATGTACCGCTACAAGAAGCAGGCCGTAAGCCTAACAATGTGCTTGTTTTAGCGCGTGCCAACAAAAGTGTACGAGTGTTTGAACATATTGTTAGTCACTTGGCTAAAGGTGTTCAACCAACGCCAAAAGAGCTAGCGGAAGTTGGCTACATCCTACGAACCACAGCGGTTTATGGTAATGGTAAGTTTGGTATTGCTGACTTTAAAATCTTGGAAAAGAATCCAGATTTTAATCAATCGTTCAGTGCTCAAATGTGTGCTGTTTATATGCTGCGTGAGTTCAGCCTAGATTGGGTTCATTACCTAGCTGAGCAACAGGGCGGTGAACAAGCGATTACCTTGCATAGAGGATTACAGCGTTACCTTGGTGTTGGTAATGCGACTGGTTTAGGCATGGCGCCATACCTTATTAACCACCCAAGTATTGTCGATCAATGGATGACAACCCGTGAACATGCATTGGCGGACGTGTTGGCTAGTCAGACCGATACGGCGTTGATCGAGCCACTACGTAGATACGTTAAAAAAGCGATTTGTCATTTAGAACAAGTTGTTACCATTAATGAAAACCAGCAAGAGTTGAACAAAACCGCTGTTGATGAGTTAAAACACGCAGAACAGTCACTAGAAGCTTCTGTAAACCATTGCGATACATGGGCGCAGTTAGTTGAACAATCTAAGCACATGAGTATGGAAGCCCAAGAAATCCTTATCTCATGCTTGATGGAATTGTACCCAGAATTAGTGGACGCCCATCAAGAGCATATGAATTGTAGCGAAACACTCTCGCTTCCTAGTGGCAAAAAGATCCAAGACCTATTGGTTGTGTTAGAAGAAAAGTACCGTTGGGCGATCACGACTGACTTTACGAAAGCAGAAAATAACTACTGGTTCTGGTATCGCTCTCAGGACAAAGAAGAGCCAAGGCTCGGTGTTCGAGGCGAGGAACTCGGCGAAGAGCGCGAACTGCCGTTGGATATCGGCCGTCAAGCTTACCGTCTGTACCATGCTTTATTGCAATTCGCGCCAGAGCTTTCATTGGCTGAATTCCTTGTTAAACAACCGCAGCATCGTGCCATTGCGCGCCGTGTGTGGACGTTAGGTAACAAGGCGATGGGCGACATTCAAATGAACGTGCTGCACCAAGACTCGCCACCAATGCATTTGCTGCGTTGTAAGCTAGCGATGTTTGGAGCGACTAAGTTTGATCCTCGCTCAGACCGTTGGGTACGAGTGACGTTTTTCCAAGGTGCACCGTTGCTTGATGAAATTCATCAGGACGAATGGGTGTTCCCAATCTTACCAAGTGAAGCGGAGATCGCTGACTCAAATAAAGTTCCTACACATATCAACGCTCAACATGGAGGTAAATCGTTATGATCGTTTCTCACAATGAACTGGTAGCGGCCGTTAATAAAGCCTTTCTGGGTATGCGTCGTACATGTGGTGAAGCCGATGTGATAGCGAACATGGTGGCAGATTTACAAATGGTTGGCTTGGATGGTGTTCGTCATTTTAACAATGCGAGCAACTTTATGGGGCTAGAAGACGATTGCCCTGTAGACATCCAAGTGACAAGCGACAACACAGTTGAAGTGGACCTGCACAAGGCGAGCTTAGCGTGTCATCTTCCTGTGGTGATGGATTACGCCATTGAAAAAATGGTCGGTAAAAAGACGCTGAAAATCGAGCTAAACAACTGCCATAACCGTTGGTTAGCGTACAGTGAGCTTGTAAAACTGGCAGCGAAAGGCATCGCATGTACCGCACGTTGGGATAATGGCTCAAATCCTAAGAGCACCTTGTATGTGCTTAACCGTGGTTGCGTTGCACCAGAACTGTTTTTATCAGATTTGCCTCTGGCATCGGACGATCATATCCACAATATGACCATCGAGCTTTCCGTCCAGGATTTCGATATCGAACGTTTGTCAGATGGCTACCAAACACACATTGAATCGGAAGCGCTTTTTAAAACTCAAGAGAAGGCGTGGAACGAGGGCATTGAAGTTGACGATGGAGAGTGGGGCGCGTTGAAAGAAACGGCGACGGCTATCCTTGTTGAAAACAGCCAACGTTCAATTCAAGGTGCAGGTGAGCTCGAGGCTTCTTAGCTTTGTTTTATAGAGCTATAAGTTACAGAAGCTCAGTTTATAGATCTTTGGCTTATAGAAACTAAACCTATAAAGCCTGAGCTTGTTCAACCTAAAAACCTCATTTACAACAGATAAAACCAAAGAGCTTAACGTATCCTCACCTCGTTAAGCTCTTTTTATTTGTGTCCCACTTTTGTTCTTCTTCTCAATAGATCACATCTTAAACTCTCTGTTTTGACACAAGTTGTTACGCGTATAAAGCTAATTTGGCGATTTAATGAAGTACCTTCACATTCAGGTTCAACAAACGGTTTCATTTACAAGCTAGTATGCGTATCTTGCTAACTACGGTGCCAAAGGGTGCCATTTTTATTCGTACCAATGACTTTAGAATCAGATAAAAAGGAATGAAGCGTGCAAGCTAACTTTATTGATGGAACCACCCTGTACCGTCAGCACTCTTTCGAGTTGCCACTTGATTATCAAGCCAAAGATGGACAACAGATCCAAGTCTTCGCACGTGAGCTGGTTGATCTCGCTAAAGATGAGCAAGAGCTGCCGTGGTTGATCTACTTTCAAGGCGGCCCAGGTTTTCCTTCTCCACGGGTGAGTGGTCAATCGGGTTGGCTAAAGCGTGCATTACAAAACTACCGTGTTCTGCTTCTAGACCAACGTGGTACTGGCAACAGCACGGTTATCAGCCATGAAACTTTGGCGCATTTGTCTCCAGAACAACAAGTCGAATACTTAACGCATTTCAGAGCGGATAACATCGTTCGTGACGCTGAAGCGATTCGTGAACAGTTTGGTATTAAGCAATGGTCGACGATTGGTCAAAGCTTTGGTGGCTTCTGTACACTGAGCTATTTGTCACTGTTCCCACAGAGCTTGCAGCGTTGTTATGTGACGGGCGGCATTCCTTCTATTGAACGAGAAGCTGACGATGTTTATCGTGCGACTTACAAGCGTGTAGAAGACAAAAACAGAGCTTTCTTTGCTCAGTTCCCACAAGCACAAGCTATGTGTCGCGAGATCTCTGATTACCTGCTCAACAACGATGTGAGACTGCCAAACGGTCAGGTGTTCACAGTTGAACAGTTCCAGCTAATAGGTATTAATCTTGGTGGCGGCGAAGCAAACCTTCCAATGTATTTCACACTGGAGAGTGCGTTTGTTGAAGTGAACGGTAACAGACAGCTGAGCTACAGCTTCCTAAATCAAATGCAGCAAGAGCAGGGTTACTTAACTAACCCAATTTACGCAATCTTGCATGAATCGATTTACTGTCAAGGTACAGCGTCTAACTGGTCTGCACATCGTGTTCGTGAGCAGTACCCACACTTCAACTACCAATCGGGCAGTGAGTTCTGGTTTACTGGTGAAATGGTGTACCCATGGATGTTCGACCAACTTGAAACGCTGAAGCCACTGCGTGAAGCCGCGAACATGTTGGCTGAAAAGTCGGACTGGGGCACTTTGTACAACGCAGAGCAGTTGAGCAAGAATACAGTGCCAATGGCGTGTGCCGTTTACGCCGATGACATGTACGTTGAGTTGGATTACAGCCGTGAAACATTGGCGAACATTCCTAACTCGAAAGCGTGGATCACCAATGAATATGAACACAATGGCTTGCGAGTAGACGGCGAAAGGATTGTCGATAAATTGATGACGATGGTTGAAGCGTTAGAAAATCTGCCAAAGTAATCAAGCTATTTGCACTAGAAACAAGATGCGTTAGAAGCTTTCTACTTTAGAAACTATCTACGTTAGAAATACGATACGCCAGAAACAAGAAAACGCTGCACCCATGCAGCGTTTTTTTATGTCATCGAACTATTCGATTTAAGGAACTAGGAGGGGTAGCCCTTGAAGCCATTAAGGTTGGATGACGATATCTTGATTTTCAGTGGTCGATAAGCTGGCGCGGTTCTGTTCGATAAGCTGAGCCGCATAAGAGGGAGTTACAGCTTGAATTTCGCCTTTTGAACGAATCGTTAATGCTTCCCACGCATGATCACGGTATTTGCCTGTTTGTGTATATTCAATAAGTACTCTCATGATTCTTCCATCCGATGTGTGGTTAACGTGCTACTAACATTAGCGCCATTATTGTGGTTACACACCTGTTAAAAATGGAACATAAGATTAACCAAATGAGAATGCGTGTAACTTGAAAAACAGACCTAACTGCACTTATCTTCTTAACCGCGTTTATCGCAACTAACCGTATTTATCGCAACTAACAGCATTTATTGTAACCAACCTTACTTATCGTAAATAGCGTCCATAAAAAAACGCTGCACAATGGCAGCGTTAAAGTTGAGATAGGTTGAAGATTGCTTAGCTGTTTTCTAAGCCAACAATCTTGCGTGCAGACATCACTGCACTATCCAAATCGGTCAATCTACCAGCACTTGCTGGACCAAGAACTGATGAATACAAAGCCAACTGCTTCTCAAATGATAAATCTAATTGGTTATATAGATTTTGGCGGATTTGAGCGTGTTGCTGAGGCTTTGCGCTCGACAGGCCTTCCAACGTATCGTAGATGAGTGTAGTTGTATCCATAACTGTCCTTAGTACATCTTTAGAAAATTTTGCATATTATGCACTTGGTGTCATCTTTGTTCTGCGAGATTGATCGCATTATGTTCAGCTCTGCTTAATTGTGTAATCAGTTAGTTACAATTGTGTTGTACGGCAAAGTGTCGGAACTCGGGTTTGGGCAAAAGAAAAGGAGACACAGTGGTCTCCTTTTGGCTTGTTAGCAAAGATAAAAGTTACGTGCTGTTCGCTGTTTATTGAGCCAATCGGCTACGCACAGCTACAGCGCCTATCGTATGTTAATGTTCTTATCTCGATTTTCGTACATTTCAGGTGTGGTGTGTAATCCACCTGCATAGCCTGCTGCTTCAAGTGTTTCTCTTACCTCTCGAACATGCTCAGCCGTGACCGGTTCATTTCTGTCGCCAAGGTTTAAACGCACAAACGTGATTAACTCAGCTAAGCGTTGATCCGACAGTACATCCTCAAAACTTGCCATTGGCATGAAATTTCTGTCTTTGTCGAGATAGGTGGGTTGCAAGCCGCGCACCGTTACCGCAATGGTATTGAATGGGTCGCTGTGCATGATAATACCGTTGTTCAACAGAGTAGGGGCGATTGGATCGCGACCTTTACCATCGTCACCATGACAGGCCCCACAGGTTTGACGATACGTGGTGTAGATTTCACTGGCATACGCAGCTTCATCAAACCCTTTAGGCTGTAACTGAACGGCATCACTGGCAATGGTGTTGTTGATGTCCCCACTGAGTAGGTAATAGGACATCGACTCAATATCTTCACGCGTCATCAAGCTTAGGCTGTTTTTCACTACATCAGCCATACCCGCAAAAGCGGTGCCTTTGTCTGAATGTCCTGTGTGTAAAAAGTCTGTGAGTGTTGCTTCATCCCAACCATCGATATAGAGCTCATTGGCTGTAATATCAGGCGCGTTCCAACCGTCGATCAAGTTACCTTGGAAAATACGTTCTGGTATCAGTGCTTGGGCAATATTTCGAGGTGTATGGCACTCCGAACAGTGACCAAGTCCTGCGACCCAATATTTGCCTTGTTGCCACTTATCGACATTCTCAATTTCTCCTTTGAGTTCCTCTGGCACTTCATAATCAATAGGGTCGGTATCCATGAATACGATGTTCCAGCCAAGCAAACCTAAGCGAATATTGGATGGAAACATCATGCTGTTGTCATCATTGCGTCGCGGCACGGCGGTGATTGACTGCATGTATTCCCATAAATCCACCATGTCTTGGTCGGTGAGGTATTGATAGGAGGTGTAAGGCATTGCAGGGTACAGGTAACCATTCTTGCCTTTACCTGCGACTAACGCCGCTCGGAAATCATCGAAGTCATAAGTCCCAATACCTTCGGTAGTGTGTGGCGTTATGTTGGTTGAATACACGGTGCCGAAGGGGGTGACAAAGGGTAGGCCGCCAGCAAAGGGTTCGCCACCTTCTGCACTATGACAAGCCACACAGTCACCCGCATAAGCGAGATATTCTCCGCGCTCAACAGATGATGCTTTCAAGCTCGCGAGCCGTTGTTGCTCTACGTCACCAGCGTGTCGGATATAAGCCCCAAGCGCGAGTATCTCGTTCTCACTGAGCTGCTCATCAAACGCAGGCATTAGGTTGTTCAAACCGTAATTGATGGTGTGCTGAATCTCTTCAATACTCCCTCCGTGAAGCCAGATATCATCGGAAAGATCAGGTACGCCAATCGCTGGGTTAGCGACAGCACCATCGGCATGACAAGACGAACAGTATTGGACGAACAAGGTTTTACCGAGCTCGACTTTAATCTCCGGCACATCGGTATGACGTTGGTTGAGGGAGGCTAGATAGTAGGAGACTTTTGCCACCTCGTCTGGGCGCATGATTTCACTCCAACCCGGCATCGCTCCATTTCGCCCTTTGGCAATCGAATGGATCACAGCTTCATCACTGCCGCCGTATAACCATTCTTGGTCGATAAGATTAGGGAAGTGTTTCTGACCTTGTGCATTATCGCGGTGACAAGCGGCACAGTGAGTTTGGAATAGAATCCTACCGCTGTTCACGATCTCTGGGACAGCAGCTAATCCCTCTAACGTGGTTTCGCTGGTTTGTGCAAATTGCTCATTGAGAGTGGTGGATGGTGAACTGAGCTTATCGTCGCTTTGTTCCCAATCGACTAAGCCTTCCCATTCTCCAAGCCCGGGGTAGAGCACCAAATAACCCGCAGACAAAAGAAATGCCACTGCATAACTGATAAATAACACCTTAGGTGGAGGCGCATCTTTCTCTTCAATACCATCAAAGGTGCCAATGGTGTGGTCGTGATCGGCCTTGTGATTGCTACGCCAGTATTTAACGACAACAGACACCATCAGAACAAAGAATATTAAGGTTAAGAGTACCGCCCATAGATTCCAGAATGTGCTCATTGTGATACCTCCTGTGACGTATCTTTACCCAGGCTTTGTAAATAGCGAATCAGAGCTTCACCTTTGGTTTTGCCTCTTACTTGCAAACGGGCATCACCAATTTCTTGATCGGTATAAGGCACACCTAAGGTACGTAACACTTCCATTTTGGCGCTAATATCATCGCCAGTCAGAGTCTGCTCAAATAGCCACGGGTAAGAGGGCATGATCGAGGTCGGTACGACTTTTCGAGGGTCAATTAAGTGAATAGCATGCCATTGGTCAGAATACTTTCTACCTAAGTTAGTGAGGTCAGGACCAGTACGTTTAGAGCCCCACAAGTTAGGAAACTCATAGATATCGTCTGCTTCTTGGTTCGGGCGACCATTACGCTTCACTTCTGGCTCTAGAGGGCGAACCATTTGTGTGTGACAAACATGGCAGCCTTCACTGATGTATATGTCTCGGCCTGCTAACTCAATCGGTGTGAGAGGCATCGCTAAGCTGCCTTTGGCAATATCATCGCCACGGACAATGCTTGGCACTACCCAGACCAATAAAGAGAAGGAGGCCACGACAACAGTGGTCAAAATTAAAATGACGATTGAATGTGTAAAGTCTTTACTCATCATTTAAGCTCCTTCATTAACAGTGTGTTTAGCATCATTTGTTACGGGCATACGAACCGTTTTGTACAAGTTGAAAGCCATTAAGAACAATCCAAGTACAAACAGCGCGCCACCAAAGAAACGCATGAATAGCCAAGGTGCTTTAAAGTCCATAGCTTCTACAAAACTGTAAATCAGTTCGCCATTTTCATTTTGAGCGAGCCACATATATCCCTCGCCGATGCCTGCGATCCAAAGTGCTATTGCATAGGTGGCGACGCCAGCATGAGCAAGCCAAAAGTGCCATTTAATCAGTCGTCGTGACCATAGATCGGTTTGGCCCCATAAGCGTGGAATGAAGTAGTAAAAAACCGCTATCCCTGACATCCCAACCCATCCGAGAGCCGCGGAATGTACGTGCCCGATGATCCATTCGGTGTTGTGTGCCACCATGTTGAACCAGCGAATAGCGAGTAGCGGACCTTCGAATGTTGCCAAGCAGTAGTAAAGAATCGCTGAGAAAAAGAATAAAAGAATGTAGTCGGACTTCAGCTTTTCTTTATTTTGTAGGAGGGTCATTGCGCTATTGAACGCGCCTGCCCAAGAAGGGAGCCACAGGATCAAAGACATAACGATGCCGATGTTCTGAATCCAGATGGGAACAGAAGAATAAACCAAATGGTGCGTTCCGGCCCACGTGTAAAAGCCGACCAAGCCCCAGAAATGGATCACAGACAAACGGTACGAGTAGATAGGTCGATCCGCCGCTTTGGGTATGAAATAGTAGTTCATACCAATCACACCAGCGGTCAGCAAGAAACCGACGGCATTATGTCCCCACCACCATTGAACAATCGCATCTTGAGCGCCTGCAAACACAGAGTAGGACTTCATCGCCAACACAGGCATCGCGAGGTTGTTCACGATGAAAATCATTGCAACGACGATAATGAATGCAGCAAAGAACCAGTTAGCCACGAAGATATGGCTGACCTTACGCTTAGCAAGGGTGCCAAAGAACAACACCGCATACAGCACCCAAACCAACACAATCATCAAGTCGATTGGCCATTCAAGCTCTGCATACTCTTTTGAGCTGGTGTGGCCTGCGGGTAAGGAAATGACCGCAAGTAACAGGATGAATTGCCAGCCCCAAAAGACCATCCATGAAAGGCTTTTATTGAACAAGTCACAATGTCCTGTTCGCTGGGCAATGTATAAAGACGTCCCCATCAAGATATTCACGACGAAGCCGTAAATCACTCCTGATGTATGTAACGGACGCAGTCGACCAAATTGGAAATATTGAGAATCAAAGTTTAAGACTGGCCAATATAATTGCGCGGCGAGAATCACGCCGATGATCATACCTACAATCGCCCACACTAAGGATGCGATGATGAAGTACTTCACGACCTTAATGCTGTATTGCGTTGTCACTTGTTCCATAACAAGGCTCCTTGCCTAGATATTTTGAATCGCTGACTTAATTTGAATCGCTGAGCGAGCTTGTTTCGTTGCCGAGCACAGAATAGAAATAGGAAATGTCACGGATGTCTTGGTCTGAGAGCGTGTCGGCTTGTTGTTGCATGAGAATCGCTAAGCCACTGGTTCTTTCTCGAGTCTGGTAATCTTTCAATGAAGAGATGAGATAACCCACTTTTTGACCGCGAAGGTTCGGGTAGGGATCTTGTGTTGATATGCCGTCAACGCCATGGCAGGTCATGCATACTTTTGCTTTTTGCTTACCTAACTCAAATTGCTCTTGATTAACTTCAGCAGAAACAGGAAACATGACCAGCGTCATTACTAGGGTAGAAAGTGTCGCCATGGGGTTAAATTTTTTTATATTCAAACTCATTCTCGATTCCCTTGATTATGAAATGAGTAAGCTTTCTAAGATCAATACACGAGATCAACTGGTGAAGTAGAAACGACTGGAACTCGTTATTAAGTCTCTTAAAGCTGCTTACGTTCGATTAAAGGTTATGCAGCAACCAGCATTTTCGCTACTGACTTACTCATATTTATTGTTAATTTTGTTGTTTCATACGTATTCATAGGGCTTATTGGTTTACTTACGCAGAGTAAAATACGAGTTTTTGTTACTAGACGGTTGAGAAGGAATACGTCAAGCGGGTAGGGAGTGCTGAACGAGAGCGGTGATGGAAGAGACAGAGAAACGGCGAAGTTATTGAAAAACAGCGAGGTGTAGGGGCATTAGGGATAAAGCGATACCAATCAATCTGAGTGGTATCGGTACAAGTTAAATGGTCAATTTATACTAGACTCAAATTAGTGACCTTTTTAAATGGAGTTTAGAATGAGAACTGTATTCTTGTTGATGCTTTGGCTTTGCTCGTTTTCGATTTTTGCAGCCTCAGAGTTAACGGTTTTCGACCACTCCGGGCAAAAGCATGGTTTTAGTAGAGAGCAACTCCTGTCACTTCCTCAAAAAGAAATTACTACCACCTTGCCTTGGGTCGAGGGTCTGACCGTTTATAGTGGTGTGACGTTACAAACGGTGCTTGAAAATATGGATCTACCGATATCATCACAAGTCACTTTCGTAGCATTGAATGACTATAAAATTGCGGTGCCCAAAGAAGATTTTGATACCTATGAACCCATCATTGCGATTAAAAAGAATGGGGAGTTTATGTCTGTGAGAGAGAAAGGCCCGTTTTGGTTGATTTACCCAATCTCTGCGAACCCTGAAACCAATACCCCTGATTTCCATGCCAAGATGATTTGGCAGATTCGTGATATTCACCTGTAGAGGCTAATTATGAAGAAGCTGTTGTCTATGGCCGCAATCAAAGTCGTTGTTTTGTCTTTGGCCGTGGTTGTTCTATCCGTCAATATCTACAGTGTCACTCGAATTAATGACATCAACAAGAGCTTTTCTAACCGCCAAAATGAGGCCACTTGGTTTGTTTTTCAACTCGTCAAAGAGTATGCAAACTTCTTGATGGTTAGCCATGCAAAGACGATTGATTATGATGAACTTTGGTTGGCATATGACATTACTTGGAGTCGTTTTGATATTCTGATCAACAGCACTGAATCGTCCAATTTTATTCGCTCAGCAAACTTTAAACCGTACTTTACCGCAGAGTTTGAAAAGTTTAAGTCGTTAGAATCCTCAATTAAGTTGGTGAATCAAGGCGCTTTGCCTAAGGAATCACTGCAGAAGAAAATTGATATTTGTTACAACACGCTGGTCGAATTTATTAACGAAAAGTTTCGACTTCAAAGCCCGGTTATTGAAGAAAACACCACAATGGTCGACAAGTTGGTGATGATGCATCAGATAAGCAGCGTATTTCTGGTGTTGCTACTGCTTGTGACAGGAGCGATTTTTTACGTCGACTTTGCAATCAAACGAAAACTTCATTCTACCGACTTCATTACTGGCTTTCGCAATCGAGTCTCGCTCATGCAGTTTGTTAAGAACAGCTATCCAACAAACGGTAATTTCGACCTTTACTTTGTAAGAATCAGAAACCTTAGTGAGATAAACCAAAAGTATGGACTTGAATATGGAGACTTGGTGGTGAGTTCAGCTGCTAAGTCCCTGACGGCAAAGGTACCGGAAAGTACTATCTCGTTTCGTAGTAGTGGCAGTCAGTTTCTATTCTTCATTCCTGAGCAATTGTACACAAGTGATGAGATACAGGAAAAATTCAATGACGTGCTTAAGGATTATATCTCTGCGGGGAATTTAGAATTGATGATTGACGCTGTAGTCAGGCATAAGAAGAACATCAGCTCTAAAGATATGATGGAGCTACTAACGACGATGCAGAGTTAATCCCCGCATCAGCGATAAGTTAGATCATTAGGTTTTGTTGACTGTACGCTCACCATTCTCCCGCTTCACTATCATGGCTTTTGCCATTCTTTATTTGCCTCCTCATTCAATGTGCAGCCAATAGAGAGCTCCTGCTCTGATGAAGATAGTTCTACTACTAGTTATAGCTATAGTGGCTTTCCGCGCTTGAATAGGAAGAGAGGCTTTGAGGTTTAGGTTTAGGTTTAGGTTTAGGTTTAAGGTTACTACTTTTGAGTGAGTGCAACGATTCGCTCGTTAGATCTCGAACTGCTAACAGACTGCGGGTTTAAAATTGCTTGCGGGTTATGGTTTCGAACAAACTCGATGAATTCCAGATAAGTGAGTGGCTGACTGAAGAAGTAGCCTTGTATTAGGTTACAGTTGGCTTTTCTGAGGTAATGATACTGTTCTATCGACTCAACACCTTCTCCGACGACTAGCGTGTCACAAGAGTGGCCTAAGTTAACCATAGATTCGACCATCTTGCGGTCGGCCTTGTCGTCTACCATGTTATCGATAAAGCTCTTATCAATTTTGAGCTCATCCACAGGGTAGTGGAGAAGTTGGTTAAACGCTGTGTAGCCCGTACCAAAATCGTCAAGGGAGACCTTTAAACCTAAGCTTCTGAGGCTCTCGATAGTCTGCACCGTAAGCTTGGTACTTTTCACGTAACTGGTCTCGGTAATCTCTATAATAATGTTGCCAGGTGGCACTTGATAACGTTCGAGTACTTTACGGATGTTGTCGGAAAAATTACGGTTGTAGAGCTCCATCGCCGAGATATTAATTGACAGAGTGCCCTTGTATTTATGAAGTTCTGAAAGCTCTTTATAGCTTTTGATCGCGGTGCCAATGACCCACATGTCGAGCCTGGCAATAAGGTTACTCTTTTCTGCAACTGGGATAAATTCTTCTGGTCCCGCATCGATATCGAATAAGGCTGGGCAACGAATCAGGCACTCCGCGCCATCTATCTGAAGTGTCTTGGCGTTAAAAATAGGCATAAAGCGAAGTTCAAAGTTGTCACTTTCGCAGCACTCTAAGAGTCTTTTCTCTACAACGTCATGGCGTTCCAAGGTATGTAACAACTCTTCGCCATAAACAATACGACTTTCGCCATCACTATGAGACTTCGCATTAGCTAACATTTCATCGATGCATCGGTGCCAAATCTCATCGAACTTTGGCGTGTCGAGCGGTAAAACACCTGTTGCGAGTGATAATCGAAACCCATAGTAGTCAAGGAAGGTGGTGCCGGTCAGCGTATTGTTGATGTTCTCAATTTCTTCGTTTATCACTTGGTTCTTACCCATCTCCAAGATCGCGATAAACTGATTCCCTCCCAGTCTGGCTAAAGAGTAATCACTGCAACTAAAGCCCAAAGAGGCTTGTTGGTTTTGTAGTGTCTCTTTCAGTGCTTTAGCTAAGCTTATCAGTACATTATCACCAACTTTTGCCCCGTAGAGATCGTTAATTTTACGAAAATCGATGATGTCCCAACAAACCACATAGCAGTGTGGGCTCATCGAGCTTTTTAGTCGTACATCAAGGTGTCTGATGAAAGAGCGTCGGTTAGCTAGCTTGGTGAGTTGGTCGAATTCGGCTTCGAACTTCAACTCTGTTAATGAGTCTATGTACGCGTTCTTTAAACCATCAATTTCACTTTGCCCTGATGAGCGTTTGAAGTATCTAAGTTTGAGCCCGCCGATCGATATCTCTTGAAGTAAGTCTTTAAGCGGTCGCACGAGTTGGTAACGTACCACTAAATGTACGATCAACATGATCGTAAAGAGAGTACCAAAGCCACCTAACAAGGTTTGTTTAGCGATGATGGCTTTCTCATGGTTGAACTTTTGTTCTCGAATATTTACTTGCGCGATGAGATGTCGGCTGGTCATCTGCACATTGATATTATCTTGGGTTTGCTCAATTGATTTGATAACGAATTGGGTATTTTCAATGTTGGCAGCGTCTGAGGATGGCTCGATTAAGAACTGAATATTGTCATCGTCATTGTATTTGATTAGCAGGCTAGAGAGTTGCATCAGAGGCCCGTCAGCAATCAAGATGTAGCGATTTAAACTGTTACTTGCACGTTTGTCTTGAGGAAGGAGGTAAGGGTCAATTGCTGCAACATACGAGTATCTGAGCTCTCCACTGATCGAGATATAAGAGAAGCCTTCGTAGGAGAGTTCATTTTTGCTTATTAACGAGGTGTATATATCGAAGACTCTTTCGTAAATCTTGTCAGGGATCTTTAGCCCCTCGAAAGGATCGGCTCTGAGAGTCGAAAGCGTTAATTTGAACTTAGGGTCCACGATATAAACATTGCGTTGCCCAAATTGATTGACGTGATTCTGGCTTAATACTCGGAGTACTCGTTTTTCCAATAGCGATAGAGTCGTGTAGTCGCCAGGATTTTGAATGTAGCGGAGGAACTGCAACGAAGAACCGATATCTTTAACTAGTAAGGACAAGCCGAGCTGCTCGTATTCCGCCGCGACTAAAGCGGTGTTCACATCAGATTGCACCTTGTCCAAATACATGTGCTTAGCATGATTTGATGCGAAGTTGTACATCACGATTCCTGCTATCAGGAGCACAAATGTCAGCGTTGGTAAAAGTACAAAATATAGCTTCTTCAATACTGGCATGAGTTATCTCAAACTGTCGACAATACGATTGCGAATTTGAATACTACTCGGTTCTAACGGCTGATAAAGGTAGCTGCGATCTAATACTTCTTTATTCGGGAAAAGCTCGGGATCGTTTTGATACTCCTGAGAAGTGAGTGCTTTTGCTTTTGAACTTGGCGTTGCAAACCATGAATCCATTGCGTTTTGAGCGGCGATTTCGGGTTGCGATAAGAAGGAGAGAATCGTGGTTGCCTGTGGAGATCGCTCTCCGTTGTTAATTGCAGCCATACACTCTAACCATAAGGTTGTTCCTTCTAGAGGTACTGTGTAGGCCCAAGATGCCTCAGGTTCGGCATCATTAAGCACATAGCTGTCACCTGAGTATCCGTAGGCGAGGTCGATGTTGGCTAAGTGTTCGGGATGACGAATATAATCGACAACGTATTCATTACTTTCAAGGTGAGGCTTCTGTGCTTGTAGCGTTTTGTAAGCGACTCGAAGTTCTTGTTCGTTGTTGGTAAACGGCTCAAATTGATTCATCAGAAGCGCAGCACTCACCAAATCCGTAGGCTCATAATACATGCTGATTCGGCCGCTGGTTTTGGTTTCAGGGTCTAGAAGAGCGCCCCAAGACTTGGGAGTCTCAACTTTTCCGCTTCGGTATAAGATGCCGGATGTCCCCCAAGCGTAGGGGATTCCATATTCGCCACACCCATCCACCCATCTTGAGTCAAAGTTGCTTGAAAGGGATTGCTGCAAGTCGCTCAGGTTGTGGAATAAGTTCTGTTTAGCCAGCGCTTTCAGTTTCATACTTTCAATGACAACCAATTCAAACGCACCTCGTCGTTCACTCAATAGCACTTCATCACGAATGGACTCGTCAGAAAAATATTGCTGCTTTAGTGAGATGCCGTAGGTATCACTCAACTGGGTAACGACGCTGTCAGATAAAAATTCATCCCAATTGTAGAGATAAATATCATGCTGCTGGCCAAATACAGGGCTAGCCAAAAAGGATGTTGACGCAAGTATTGATACGCAAAACGCTTTCACTGACGGATTCCCTTTCGTACGTGATAACTAAATCGTAGCCCAAAATTTGCGACATGATTCAAATTTAGGCACTTAATTTAACTTCAACTTCATGCATTTCATGCAAATAGCAACTTGCTACTCCTACTTGATACCGAACCTTTATCGTGTGAGGCAAGGATGACTCCGTCGTATCGTATTCAACACAAGTACGTATTCCAGTTTATTGTCCGTGAATGGATTATTTAAATTAATATTCATCATAACATCCATTCTTACAAGTTATTATGCAAATATTAAGCATTAAATAATGATGCGGTGATTACCTTTTTCGGGTTCTCGCTCGCATTAATCGTCGTTATTCCTTTGTTTTGCCATCGCGATTTACTCTTATGTTCAATGTTCTTTTATCCCTAAAAACACTTCTATAACGTTTTGTTTATCATTTGTTTCGTTTCTCAATAAGTATCGATAAAGTTGTTGCTAAAGACTTGTAGCACAAGGTGATTGTGCTTATTGTGGGCAGCAATATCTAGGTTATGTCCCAACGAGCCATGATTGCCGGTTTGGGAAATGTTGTGCATTTAGGAGCCATTGTGGATTTAGAGATATATCAAGTAGATTCGTTTACAACTCAAGCGTTTAAAGGGAACCCTGCCGGGGTCTGTATCTCCAAAGAGCCGTTGGATGAGTCGTTAATGTTTTCAATCGCTGAAGAGATGGCGGTATCTGAAACGGCTTTTCTCGCGCTTAACACTATGACGCTTAAATGGTTCACTCCCGAAGTCGAAGTGAAGCTGTGTGGACATGGCACACTGGCAACGGTTCATGTGATGAAAGAACAAGGACTGCTTGAGACAGGTGATAAGGTCGTGTTTAACACCTTATCTGGGGAATTATCTGCCGCCGTTTGTGAATCGTCTATCGAGCTTGATTTTCCTAGTACACAGCTATCATTGCGTTCTGAACCCAACCTCACGCTGCTTGAACACCTAGGTTTAGATCCGCATCAAGTAGTTTCATTCCAAGAATTTGACTCTAAGCAGTTAATCGAAGTTTCCAACGAACAAGTGTTATTGGAGCTTTCACCAAACTTTGATGCGTTAAAAGGTATTCAAGGGCGAGGTGTAGTGGTGACAGCATTGGCAGCAAATACGGAACTTGATTTTGTTTCTCGCTACTTTGCACCTTGGGTTGGGGTTAATGAAGATCCTGTGACTGGCTCGGCACATTGCGCATTGACGCAACACTGGGCAGAAAAGCTCAACAAAAGCAGTTTCAGTGCTTATCAGGCGTCTCGTCGTGGTGGCTATATGTCGACTGAATTATTGGCTAATGGGCGAATAAAGTTAATCGGCTCTGCGACCACTGTGATTAGTGGTGTGTTGAAGCTTTAGATTTTTATAGAAGCTTTAGAGCGCTGTTTGCTCTGTTTTGTTGTAACCGCCTAGTATGTTTTATTCGATTATTCACCGTGAAAGAAGCGGCTAGGGCGGAATGTTATTATTGAAGGAATCACCGTGTCTGCCTTTTATCTTTCCCAAGTATTAGTCGCGATAGCCATTTGTTTTGATCTTCTGTCATTCCAATTCAAGGAAAGGAAGAAAATCGTCACTTGTCTGTTCTTTGCTGGCGTTCTTATTTCGAGTCACTTTATCCTTCTTGAACAATGGACAGCGGCGAGCTTAATGACGATTGCCACGATTCGCTATTTGACGAGCGTATTTTCTACCTCGTCTAAGTTTAAATATTTGTTTTCTTCGATGTCGGTGGTCGCAACCGCAGTGACTTACTCAGGGCTGACCAGCATATTGAGTTGCTTTGCCTCCGTATTTCAGACCTTTGCAGCCTTCAATAAAGATGACCGTCGATTAAGAGAATTGATGATCATCGGAACCAGCTTTTGGTTGGTTCACAATTATTTAGTTGGTTCGCCAACAGCGGTTGTTATGGAGGCGCTGTTTATCTGCAGTAACTTGGTGGGCTATTACCGTTTTTACTTCAAAAAGAGTGCCGCTGCTTAGGTTTACAGTACAGCTAAGGCCCAAGTTGTTAATCAATTCAATGCTAGCTAGGAGAGCTTGATGCCAAACATTTACAATGATGTTCCTTCATCAATACCCAATGAAATATTCAATGACCTGATTGCCAACGACAACATTCGAATCGAGAGAATACTCTCATATGGTCACAGCTCCCCGGAAGAGGGTTGGTATGATCAAGATGAGAATGAATGGGTGATGGTGATAGAAGGTCAAGGCGTCATCGAGTTTGAAGATGGACGCGTTGTTACCTTGTCTAAAGGGGATTACACCAATATTGCTGCGAGAGAAAAGCACAAGGTTATTGGCACAGATAAAGATACGGTGACGATCTGGCTCGCTGTGTTTTATCGTTGATATCTTGCTCTAAAGCTGAGGCTGTTAGGTTATAAAGCTTGCTGATTCAGCTGTTTATTTGCACCTCAGAAAGGACTTAAGATAAAAAGGAGTATGTTGTGGTTAGAATTCGAAACTATCAAGCGAGTGATGACAAAGCACTGTGGGAGATCTTCTTTCATACCGTACGTAACGTGAATGTTCGAGATTATTCTCAACAGCAAGTCGAAGCTTGGGCACCCAGTAGCTTTGACTTTGCGTTATGGCAAAAGCGTATGAATGGGTTACAACCCTTTGTGGCTGAGCTCGATGGCTGCGTTGTTGGCTATACTGACCTGCAGCCCAACGGCTTGATTGATCACTTTTTCTGTCACCACGAATATCAAGGGAAGGGTGTCGGGAAAGCGTTGATGGAACATGTTTTCACTGTGGGTCGAGTTCGTGGCGTATCGAGATATTTCTCTGAAGTAAGTATTACCGCAAGGCCTTTTTATGAGCACCTTGGCTTTAAGGTAGTAAATGAACAGGAAGTCGAAATGCGTGGCGTAAAGCTGACCAATTACGTGATGGAAAAGATAGTTGAAGATGGACAAGGCAGCTGAATAGGCGGACTCGTGTTCTTAGGGATACAGAAACCGAGTTTGAAATATTAAAAAACCTTTTTAAGGATAACTTTTCCTGATCTATTGATATTGTCGATGAGTTCAAATTGTGTGCAAGATAATTTGTCTAATCTAAACATTGAATGAATACAAGGAGTGTTGTTCATGAGTCATGTGAGTAGATCTAAACTATATACATTGGTGTCGATGTTGTCCTTCGCTGTTGGCGTTCTTGCCTTAGATGCTGGGGTGTCGGGGCTATTTCCTCTCTTTGTTGTCGTCATCTCATTCTTTTCATTTGTCATCAACTCGTTTCTTTGTTTGTTCGGAGGTAAACGCGAAGATGGCTTTGATGCCTATCAAAAAGCAAATCAGACTCGGTCGCGAGCACTGGTCAAAGGCTTAGAAGACTCGAACAAATAAACCTATGCCTTCAGACGAACGGTAATCTCATTTTTGACACAGTTTTCACCTGCTTTTTGTTCTCTTATTCAAGAAAAATCATCTCTTTAGAGATAATATTCACTTCAACTAATATCAGTGAAGGAAGTAAAGTGGGTATTGAAGCTTTAGCGTTTGTGATGGACGCATTAATCACCGCATGTTGTATGTACATCGCCTCTAAAATGTCTTTCGTGGTCGCAGATTTTAAATCCCTTCTTACTATTGCTGTTATCGTTGCTCTGGTGTCATTGATTCCAACAGTAGGTTGGGTGTTAGGGTTGATTCTGTTTGTGTTCCTACTCGGGAAAGCGACGCACTCTAGTATTGGTGACTGCATCTGGGTGGTGGTCTTCACGAAGGTGGTATCGATGGCGGCCTTTCTGATATTCGGGCGCTTGTTTATGTAATCCGGGTTCTTGCTTATATCAAGGCAGGCTTGGCTAGTTTGATACCGATCTTAACTTGGTATTTAAACGTCAAAAGGGTGTGAACCTGTCACACCCTCTAAGAAGCTTTGATTTGTGTTCATCTTTATTATTTAGGCAGTAATACAGCATCAATCACATGGATAACACCATTGCTTGCTTCAACATCTGCCATCACGACCTGCGCTTTGTTGACCATCACGTTGCCGTGATCAATTCCTACCATTACCGCTTCGCCTTGCACTGTTACGGCACTATCAAGTTTCATCACTTCAGACGCCATTATTTTCCCTGGCACCACATGATAGGTCAGTACTGCAATCAGCTTGTCTTTGTTTTCTGGCTTCAACAGCATATCAACCGTTCCTTCTGGTAGCGCAGCGAACGCTTCATCCGTTGGCGCAAACACTGTGAAGGGACCGTCACCTTTCAATGTTTCAACTAAGCCTGCCGCTTTTACCGCTGCTACCAAGGTGTTGAAAGAACCGTTTTCAGCCGCCACGTCAACGATATCTTTCTTCATTCCGTGGTGATCAGCGTGAGCAAAAGCCGTAAAAAGAAGCGTCGCAACTAGCACTGACATGGTTTTGATTAATTTATTAAACATATTGTCTTCCTTTGAGTTTTGTCCGTTATTTTCGAGAGGTATTACGAAAGCCCAATCGTGATAGATCAATTTGTTGTGTCTTTGAGTGAATGGTTAGCGATATCGACAGCGTCAAGCGAATAAACTTATATTGTTAAATGCTTGTTACAATTCCATTTTGATGCTTATAGTTATTTGATGCTTATAGTTATTTGATGCTTATAGTTATTTGGTGATTATTCAAGTAATGGATGTGAACATGAGGTTTGTTTTACCAGTAGTCTTTTCTGCATTGGCTTCAATGCCTGCATACAGTGGCCTTGCTCCAAGTGAAGGCTTCAGCGGTAACTTCAGTGTATTGGCCGGTTTCTACTCTGACAGTAGTAATTTGAGTACTGAACAAGATTCGAATCAAGCCACCAACACCCAGGAAGGGGAGAGTGAAAACCAAGGACTACTCGGCTTTTTGGGTACTGTTCAATATACTTTTGGCGAATCGCTGACTCACCAAGTGTATGCGGGTACGACACGAGAGGATATTGCAACAGGTACCATTGCGTTTGAGATCGGTTATCGATATCAACTTTCTGGTGGCACCATATTGGATTTTTCTGTTCTTCCTACGCTTATCTCGGGTAAGGCTTGGACGGATCCGTATGCTGTTGGCGTTAATCGAAATGAAACGGATGTGAAAGGTAATGTAGGACGACTGCAGCTCACTAATATCGGTGGAACTGGTTTTCGAACGGATCTCGCATTTGGGCAATCAGATGTTGATGAAGAGCTATCTGGTAGCCAAGGCTTATCTCCGGAAGATACTGTGCTGCTGGATAGGGAAAGAACCTATGTGTACGCCAAAGCAGGATACCGCTTTATCTTACCAAACCACGCAGGTCTATTTGTTCCTTCAATGGTGTATTTCCACTCAGACGCAGAAGGAGGAGCACTCAGCTTCGATAGTTATGGTATTGAATTAAACTACGCGAAGAGAATCGGTCGTCATGGTTTTGTTGTCACCCTAGATGCAAGTGATCGTGAATATGATGAGTCGAATCCAATTTACGGGCAAGTACGTGAAGAGAATGAATTCGGTGCATTCTTAGCTTATGAGTTTGGTGGTTTGATGGGCTATAAAGATTGGGCGTTCATTACTTTACTGGGTTTAAGAAGCATAGATTCTAATATCGATTTCTATAACTCCGAGCAAGTATTAGCGAGTGTGGGTGTGGATTATAAATTCTGATATTCACACTATTTTAAAAATACTCATCAAAGCAGAAGTTTAAGTTCAGTCTTACTATTTGTTTAATTATTTCGGGCACTTACACCTTTAAAGGTTGTAGGTTCCCGTTGCTATCCGTAATATGAAAATTAGCTTATGGATAGAAATAATAGGATAAGGAAGCGCTTTGGAAATACAAATTAGACATTTAGAAGCAACGGATAGCCAAGATGTTTTCGATATTTATCGCCGCCCTTCAGTTTCAGAAAACACCTCACAAAAGCCTTATCTTAGTTCTGAACAAGTGGAGCGACTGTTTGGTCATTCAGACCATTTCACTCTGGTTGCGGAAGTCTCCGGCAAAGTAGTGGGTCACATTACTTTATTCATGACCACCAAGGTAAGAGACAGGCACTGCGCTGGTCTTGGTATTGCTATTCACCCAGATATGCATGGTAAAGGGGTCGGTAAGGCGTTAATGCAAGAAGCGATCAATCAGGCGGATAACTGGCTTAATCTCGTGCGTCTTGAGTTAGAGGTTCATGCCGATAACCACGCCGCTATTGCTTTGTATGAACGTGTAGGCTTTCAGTTAGAAGGCACAAAAAGACTCAGTACGTTCAAAGCGGGTAAGTACATCGATATGTTGCTGATGTCGAGAATACGACCAGATTACCGTTGAGATCGAACCAAACAGGTTCCTGCTTTAGAAATCGGTTAATGAGCAATTGATTAGTGAAATTCCCATTAAACTCTGTATAGTAGCAACCGTTTGCTTCGTATAACCCCAATGATATGGTTTGGGGGTCTCTACCAGCTCCCGCAAAGTGCTGATTACGAAGGGTTTAGATCACAATTGTGTTCTTACTCTTTGTAATGGCGTTCAAGAAAACCTCCTGTCTATTATTCAGAGTAAGTGCACACCTAAAATCCATAGTAGGTGAAATATGAACGCATTTATTCAAGGGCTCCCAAAAGTAGAGTTGCATTTACACATTGAAGGTTCGCTCGAACCTGAGTTACTTTTCCAGCTTGCTCAACGCAATGGCATTGAGCTGCCTTATTCATCCCCAGAGCAACTAAGACGCGCATACGAATTTGATGATTTACAGTCATTTCTGGATATCTATTATCAAGGTGCTGATGCACTGCGCACAGAACAGGATTTCTACGACTTAACATGGGCTTATCTAGAACGCTGTAAAGCCGACAATGTTATCCATACTGAGATTTTCTTTGATCCTCAGACACATACCGATCGTGGCATTGCATTCGACACCGCTATTAACGGCATTCATCGTGCGCTTGAACAGGGTCATAAAGAGTTGGGCATTACCTCTCAAATCATCGCATGTTTTCTGCGCCATTTATCTGAAGAGAGCGCCATTCAAACGTTCGCAGAGGTATTGAAGCATCACGATAAGATCGTCGGGGTTGGACTGGACTCTTCTGAATTAGGACACCCACCAGAGAAGTTCAAGCGTGTATTCCAACAAGCAAAACAAGCGGGCTTCTTGACGGTGGCGCATGCAGGAGAAGAAGGGCCGGCTCAAAACATTGTCGATGCGATTGAAATGCTCAGCGTGAGTCGAGTGGATCATGGTGTCCAGTGCATGACAGACGAAGCTCTAATCGAAGAGCTGATTGAAACCAAAATGCCACTGACGGTGTGCCCACTGTCGAATATTAAATTGCGTGTATTCGATGTGATGGAAGACCACAACATTGTCGAACTGCTCAGAAAGGGTGTGGCTGTAACGATTAACTCGGATGACCCTGCTTATTTTGGTGGTTACATGTCGGATAACTTTAATGCGGTGAGCAAAGCTCATGAGATGACGCATCAGGAGTTAGCGCTGTTTAGTTTGAATGCGATAGACGCGAGCTTTATTGAAGCGCCATTGAAGCAGCAATATCGAGAGCTTGTTCAAGGTTACTTAGCTAAAGCTGATTTTGACCAGAATTTCTAGCCGCTGTGCCCATTTACTAGCAGCTGAGTATAAAGCGCTAGGATGGCCAACTAAAGTGGATGGTAAAGTGTTATCGACTGAGTCTGCTTAATCTCTATAAGCCTAAATCATCTAGATAAAGACAAAAAAGAAGCTGGCAGTTTGCCAGCTTCTTTCATTCTTAAATTAAGCTCATTGAGCTACTTGTTCACGTAGTCTTTGAATTTCTGCTTGGTTTCAGCATCCGCTTTTTCGTACCAGAAATAGAGCATCTCTTCAGCTGTATTTGCTGCATTTCCGTCAATCTTTGTTGGAAGCGTTACCGGTTGTGCGACAGCAGCTGCTACGCCCGCGCTAGAACCTACTGTAAGTGCAGCGATGCCGCCTTTCTGGTTGTACTCCTTCGCTTCTTGCGGGTACTTACGACCAATCTGCATGCCATCTTTGATAAGTTTGTCTTGCTTAACACTGATTGCATTTTGGTTTTCATCAACCAGTTTCCAATCTAAGTTTTGAAGGCCTTTTTTCGCTTCGTTGGTGTTACGGAACTTAGGCATGTCAAACGTCAATGCTGTGTCTGTCGCATCAAAAGTAGCAATAATGGTATCGCTATCGACAAACTCTCGGTCGTTACCTTGGCTGAAAGCCAGTTGATATTTGAAAACGATTTGGTTTACGCCATCTGGAACGGTGATCGTTTTGCTCGAAGAGAAGAAACCACCGTCGAGATCAGGTTTAGCCTCATTAACAGCTAAGACTTCGACTAAAGCATCTGCGCTAGAAGGAACTTCAATTGTTACGTCAGCTAACACTTGTGGCGCTGCGATAATTGTGGAAAGCAGCGCGATGGATTTTAATGTTTTCATAATCATACAGTTGTTTATGGGCAGTTGAACTACAATCGCATGGTAAGAACTCCAATTCAAGTCATGTCATAAGGATTTGAAAAAATTTGCGAAATCTTAACGCAACGGTCATATATTAAGGTTCACATTGACTAGTGTGAGTTTTTATTTTTGAAAAATGAGAGGGTAGGTTGGGTGTGAATTGTACTAGTTGGCGGTTCGCGTCTTATGTTATTTGTATTGGATACTAAAAAGCCGCGGTCACTGCATTCAGTCACCACGGCTTCGTTATTACATTTTTAATCTAGAGTAGCTTATTTAGCTTGCGCTGCTGCCGCTTCTAGTTGCTTAAGTTTACCTTGAAGCATGTATGCATTCTGGTTGAAGTTACCTGGGTTCAGTACTTGGCTATTCTGCATAGGGTAATCTGGTAGCGTCGTCATAAACTCTTGAACCTGATTTCCTACTGGAACGAATAACCACATGTTGTCTGCCATCCAGCGTAGGTACATACCAGACTCGTGCGGTGCTTTCTCGAATGGGTCAGCACGTAGGTGAACAACTTGAGGCCAGTTTGGTTGGAAACGAACTGCATCCACAATGTTACCATCCATCACAGCAAACGAAATCTTGAAGTCATTCCAACGTACTGCGTTTAGCTCAGCGTTAGCAGAGAAGTAAAGCATGCTGTCACGAGGGCCTTTCTCTTCTTTACCTTGGAAGTAAGGCAGGAAGTTGTAACCATCTAGGTGTACGCGCCAGTTTTTACCGTTGTAAGTTGCACCTTTGTCAGATGCTAGCTTCTCAACCACTTTATCATCACCAGCGGCTGCTAGTAGAGTAGGAATCCAGTCTTGGTGGCCCATGATATCGTTGATTTTAGTTCCAGGTTTGATAGTCCCAGGCCAGCGAACTAGCTGAGGCACACGCATACCACCTTCGTAAGTTGTACCTTTCTCACCGTGGAAGTAAGTTGCGCCGCCATCAGGCCAAGAAACCGTTTCAGCACCGTTATCGGTAGAGTAAATTACGATAGTGTTGTCAGCGATTTTTAGTTCATCCAGCTTGTCTAGAAGCACACCAACATGGTCATCATGCTCTAACATACCATCAGCATAAATACTGATACCTGACTTACCTTGGTATTTCTCTTGTAGGCGAGTCCACACGTGCATACGAGTGGTGTTGTGCCAGATGAAGAATGGTTTGTCAGCTTTTACCGCTTTTTCCATGAATGCTAGAGATTCTTCTAGGAACTCTTCATCCGCATGCTCCATACGCTTACGCGTCATTGGGCCAGTATCTTCAATCTTACCGTCAGCAGTAGACTTGATTACACCACGAGGGCCGTAGTTCTTACGGAACTCTGGGTCTTTAGGGTAGTAATATGTTTCAGGCTCTTCTTCTGCATTTAAGTGGTATAGGTTACCGAAGAACTGGTCAAAGCCGTGGTTCGTTGGAAGGTGTTTGTCTTGGTCACCCATATGATTCTTACCAAACTGAGCGGTCATGTAGCCCTGTTCTTTTAGAAGGTCTGCAATCGTTGGAGCCCAATCAGGGATACCGTGGTCCGAACCTGGCATACCAATAGTCAATAGACCAGTACGGAAAGGTTCCTGACCGGTTAGGAATGCAGCACGACCAGCAGTACACGATTGTTGACCGTAGTGGTCAGTAAATAGTGCGCCTTCATTCGCAATACGGTCAATGTTTGGCGTTTCGTAACCCATCATACCGTTGTTGTATGCACTGATGTTGAAAACACCAATGTCATCACCCCAGATAGCAAGAATATTCGGTTTTTCCGCTGCTGTTGCCGCTGAAGAAGCTGCTAATAAGCCAACACCTAATGCTAGTTTATTAATTTTAGTACCCATAAGGACTCCGATTCACTTTTAAGATTAATGCGTTAGAACAACGCATCGATGAGCAAATGTTATTCTCAAAATTCCGTTACGTCCTTTTATAGTGCTTATAACCAATCGTTATGATGCTTAGGTAACCTATTGATTAATATCAGCTCCAGTGGGTACGTAGAATAAAGCCTTAGTTTGTATGTGTGATCCTTATCATGTTTGTTGGCGTAAACCTTATCGATGATTTCTGTATCCGTATCTCAATAAAAATGACAAAAAGATTAATAGCTTAGGGAATCTCGCGCATGTGTAAAAAATGGACTATACGTTGTAGGGCAGGATGCAAATAACTTACGAAGAGGTTTCTATGACAGCGAAATATGGCGCTAAACGTCGATTAGCGATTTTGGGTACAGCGATGATGGCCGCGTCCAGCGCCACTTTTGCGGCTGAAAAGCCAAATATATTGGTTATTTGGGGGGACGATATTGGTCAATCCAATGTGAGTGCATACACCTTCGGTCTCATGGGTTACAAAACCCCGAATATTGATAGCATCGCGAAAGAAGGGATGATGTTTACGGACTATTACGCAGAGCAATCTTGTACTGCGGGTCGCTCTACCTTTATCACGGGACAAAGTGTATTACGAACGGGTTTGAGTAAAGTAGGTTTGCCGGGCGCAGACATTGGCTTACAAGCAGAAGACGCGACAATCGCAGAAATGCTGAAACCTATGGGTTACATGACAGGTCAATTTGGTAAAAACCACCTTGGCGATAAAGATGAATTCCTTCCAACAGCACACGGGTTTGACGAATTTTTTGGCAACCTTTACCACCTAAATGCTGAAGAAGAACCAGAGAATGAAGATTACCCAACCGATCCTGAGTTTCGTAAGAAATTTGGCCCTCGTGGTGTCATTAAGTCATTCGCTGATGGCAAGATTGAAGATACCGGTCCACTGACGCGTAAGCGTATGGAAACGGTTGATGAAGAAACACTAGACGCGGCACTTGATTTTATGGATCGCGCAGTGAAAGCGGACAAACCATTCTTCGTGTGGTGGAACGCGACACGTATGCACTTTAGAACGCACGTGAAAGCCGACAGTAAAGGCGTAACCGGTGTCGGTAACTACGCTGATGGTATGGTTGAGCACGATCGACACGTTGGGCAACTATTGAAGCAAGTGGATGAGTTGGGTATCAAAGACAACACGATTGTTTTCTACTCAACGGATAACGGCCCTCACATGAACTCTTGGCCTGATGCGGGTACAACCCCGTTCCGTGGTGAGAAAAACACCAACTGGGAAGGCGCATACCGTGTACCAGCAATGGTTCGTTGGCCTGGTAAGATTGAACCAGGAACCGTATCTAACGAAATCATGCACCATATGGACTGGATGCCAACCTTCGTTGCCGCCGCTGGTGATGACCAAATCAAAGAGAAACTACTCAAAGGTCATACTGCCGGTGATAAAACGTTTAAGGTTCACTTAGATGGTTACAACTTCCTTCCTTACCTAACGGGTGAAGAAGAGAAAGGCCGTCGTTCGGAGATCTTCTACTTTACCGATGATGGTGATTTAGCGGCGCTTCGTTACAACCAATGGAAAGCGGTGTTCATGGAGCAGCGTGCAACGGGTACCATGCAAATTTGGGCTGAACCGTTCGTGACGTTACGTCTTCCTAAGCTGTTTAACCTGCGTATGGACCCATACGAAAACGCAGACATTACATCGAACACATATTACGACTGGTTGTTAGACCATGCTTATATGTTCGTTCCAGCACAAGCGTATGTGGGCAAGTTCCTAGAAACCTTTGCTGAATATCCGCCACGTCAAAAAGCTGCGAGCTTTAGCTTGGATCAGGTAATGGAAAAACTGCAGGAATCTCATAACAAGTAAGTGATTGTTTGAGTGAAACTGAACAGATTGAAGAGCTCTTAGGAGCTCTTTTTTTATGCGCATATCGATGAGTAAATCCCGGTCGTGAATACGAATCACAACAATCGAGCTCATTGCCACTAAATAATTGTAAATTCGTTGTTTTTACGTCTACCTTATTAAGCATAAGGATGTATAAAAACAAGGAATGTTATGTCTGCATGGTTGTGCTCACTGGTAAACGGATTGAAACACCAGCGAGTCGCAGTATTATCCGCAATCTTGTCTTCACTGATGTTGTCGCTGTTCAGTCTGAACGCCTATGCCAACGAGCAAGATCCTAATATCAACTCTGATATTTCAAAGGCCAACTCTGTAGCGTCACCCGTTAGCTCTGACGCTTTACCTATCGGTTCTAAAGCCAGCTATGTCGGTTCGGAAGCATGTGTTGATTGTCATAGTGAAGAAGTCGCAGCGTGGGAGGGCTCTCATCATGATATGGCGATGAAGCACGCTACAGACGAATCTGTATTAGGCGATTTCAACGATCAAACATTCACTCATGACGGTAAACCCAACCGATTTTTCCGCAAGGGCGAAGAGTTCTGGGTCAATATTGAATGGCAAGACGGCCACTTTAAAGATTACAAAATCAGCTATACCTTTGCCTTTGAACCACTACAACAATACATGGTTGAATTTGAAGACGGCCGTGTACAGTTGATTCCTTTCGCTTGGGATTCTCGCACTGAGGGCGAAGGCGGTCAACGCTGGTTTCACCTCTATCCTGATACCACCAACACCGATGAATTCTACTGGACCAATAGCGGTCAAAACTGGAACTTCATGTGTGCTGATTGCCATTCAACGAACCTAGAGAAAAACTACGACAGCGCGAGCAACACTTATAATACTACTTGGTCGGAGATCAATGTCGGTTGTGAAGCGTGTCATGGCCCTGCAAGCGAGCACGTTGAACAGGCCTTGTTAGCAAATAAACAGAAAGCCAAAGCTAACGGTGGAAAGGATGCTCCAGTCTCGGCGCATTATGGTTTTGACCGCGACTTGTCGAAGTCGGTCAAAGAGTGGATCTATCAAGAGGGTAATTCAACCCTGCAACCAAAAGACATCATCCATACCAATCAAGTTCAAACCTGTGCTCAATGCCACAGCCGTCGTACTCAGTTAAATGAAACGGGTGATCACGTTAACGGGTCTTTCTTTGATAAGTATCGCTTGAGCTTGATTACCCCAGAGCTTTACCACAACGATGGTCAAATCTACGATGAAGATTACGTTTACGGATCTTTCCTTCAATCCGTGATGGCTGAAAAAGGCGTCACATGTACTAACTGCCACGCTCCTCATACCGCTGAACTAAAAATTGCCGAAGAAGCCGTGTGTAGCCAATGTCATATTGCATCAGAATACACGCCTGAAAAGCACACATTCCACGAAGCGAATACTGAAGCTTCACAATGCACGACTTGTCACATGCCAGAGACGACTTACATGGAGGTCGACCCAAGGCGTGACCACAGTTGGCATATCCCACGTCCTGATATTAGCCAACACATTAAAACGCCGAACGTGTGCACTAGCTGTCATGCAGAGCAAACCGACCAGTGGGCAGATAAGCAAATCGGTGAGTGGTTCCCAGATTCTAAGTACCGTAATCAGCAGCACTTTGCCGTTGCCTTTTATGCTGACTCGATAGGGCACAGAGGTGCAGAGGATGCGTTGGCATACTCGGCTCAGGACTCTAGCTTAAGCAATATCATTCGTGCATCGAGCTTAGAACGTTTGGGCGGTAATACGGGTAAGAATACGCTTATTTCGCTGGCAAGAGCGGTGAAACATGATGATGAAATGATCCGTTTGGGTGTGGTACAAGGCTCGTCTGGTTTCCCATTCACTGACCGTTGGCAAATTCTAGAGCCGCTACTGAAAGCCCCTGTATTGTCGATTCGTTCAGAAACCGCAGGCGCATTAGTGCGTTATTGGGGAGAAATGAACCCTCTGCAGAAAGACCAAATCAAGCCTGCATTAGAAGAGTACATTGAAATACAGCAATTTAATGCCGACAGAGGATTTGGACGTACTAACCTAGGCAACGTTTACCGAGATTTAGGCCAGCACGACAAAGCGATTGAGTTTTATCTAGGCGCTATCGAGATTGAGCCTTATTTCGAAAACAGCTACGCCAATTTAGCGGATTTGTATCGAGCGCAAGGTAACGAGGCAAAAGCGTTGTCGACCTTGAAGCAAGGTATTGAAGCTCAGCCTAAATCGAGTGTTTTGCCATACAGCACAGGATTGTCTCTGCTTCGTGTGAAAGATTACGAACAAGCAACGGACTACCTTAAACAAGCCGCTGAAACTGCGCAAACCGACCCTCGATATTGGTATGTGTACGGATTGGCTTTGGAAAAATCGGATGTGCTTGCGGCAAGTCAATCACTGCATAAGGCTTACCAATTTAGCCGCAACCCACAGCACCTGTATGCCCAGTGTGAAGTGTTGGCGCGAAACAGTCATATACCGGGCGTACCAAAGGCGTTTGAGCAATGTATTTCATCATTGAGCAAAGTGGCACCGCCGGAAGCCATTAACCAATTGAAAGCTAGGTTTAAATAAAGCGATGAGGTGAGCTTGGCTATCGAGCTTGCTGCTTATTCCGCTTGTAACCAATTATCGCGTTTATAACTGTTTATCATGTGTATAACTAATAGTTATGGGGCTTGTGAGTAGGATGTACGCAGCCAGATTTAATTAAGGGAAGACCTATGAACCATGCGCAACAAGCAATAAACCAACTGATTGAACAAACAGAGAAAAGTGTTATCGGTCAGAGCCACGTCGTTCGGGCTCTGGTGATAGGGTTATTGACTAATGGGCATGTGCTTTTAGAGGGACTTCCCGGTACAGCGAAAACTCGTTCAGTGAAATCGCTGGCGAACCTACTGAACACCAGTTTTGGTCGAATTCAGTTTACGCCTGACCTGCTGCCATCTGATGTGACGGGCACGGAGGTGTATCAAGAGCTTGATGGAAAGCCTCAGTTGCACTTTCAACCGGGTCCTATTTTCAACAGTATTGTTTTAGCCGATGAAGTGAACCGTGCGCCTGCAAAGGTACAAGCGGCTCTGCTTGAAGCCATGGCGGAAGGAACGATTACGGTGGGTGGTCAAACTCATATCCTACCTGATCTATTCATGGTGCTCGCTACGCAAAACCCAGTCGAGCAAGAAGGTACGTATCCACTGCCTGAAGCACAGATGGACCGTTTCATTATGAAAGTCACGGTCGACTATCCAGAAGATGAAGCTGAACGCGACATCATTCGACTTGTGCGCAGTGAGGAACTCGGTAGCGAGACGAGTTCGGAATTAGTCACTCCACAGCATATTGAACCTGAATTAGTGCTTGAAGCGCGCCGCCAACTTCCAGACATTGCCGTTTCCGATTTAGTAGAGAACTACATTGTGGCTTTGGTAATGGCGACTCGTAAACCTGAGCGTTATCCAGAATCAGACTTATCGAAATGGGTTGAAATTGGTTCAAGCCCTCGTGCATCTATTTCATTGGATAAATGTGCTCGCGCTTATGCGTGGCTGCAAGGGCGTGACCACGTCACGTTAGACGATGTGCGTGCCATGTTACCAACCGTATTAGGCCACCGATTCTCGTTGTCTTACGATGCATTAGCCGATGGTGTTGACCATCAAAGAGTGGTTGAAGAACTGCTTGATAATGTTGAGATCGGATAACTAGGGGGCGTCATGGCGAAGCCAATACAAGCTCCTAAACCGCAAGGCCTTGATCCTCGACTGTACTGTGACTATTCAAGGTTAGTGCGAATTCAGGCTCAAGCTGAGTCGTTTTCTCTACTGCCTCATCTAAAGGCGGGCAGTGTGCTGTCGGGCAGACATAACTCTTTGTTCCGTGGTCGTGGTTTGAATTTTGAGGAGTTACGACACTACCAATTGGGTGATGATATCCGTAATCTCGATTGGAAAGTCACCATGCGAACGGGGAAGCCGCATGTTCGCAGTTACACCGAAGAGAAAGACCGTAATGTGATGATCTGTGTCGATCAGCGCAGTTCGATGTTTTTTGCTTCTCAAAACACCATGAAATCCGTTGTGGCTGCCGAAGTGGCGGCACTGTGTGGGTGGCGAGTGCTAAAAGATGGTGACCGTGTCGGCTTCGTTTTAGCCTCACACCAAAAACTGTTTCATACCAAAGCGCAGCGTTCACAGTCTGATTTACTGGCTCAGTTAAAGCATCTTACCAAGGCTAATCAAAGCTTAGACGTGAGTGTGAGTGACAGCGAGGGTGTTGGTTTTAGCCAGTGGATTGAACTGATCAAACGAATGAGACTCAAGCAATCAACCTTGATATTCATTAGTGACTGGCGAGACTGCCGAGAACAACATCTCGATCGACTAAAGCAGTTACAGCAACACAACGATATCTTGGCCATTATGGTCACCGACCCATTAGAACAGTCATTGCCTCAAGATCTTGCAAGCGCAAACTGGGTGGTGGGTGATGGTCGCTTTCAACTTAATCTGGATAGCCAATCTAAGGTAAACCTCGCGAGTGAAAGTCTTGCTCAGAAAGCGGCACTTCAGAAACAGTCCCTTGCTAAATTGATGGCGATGAAAAACCTCCCTTATATAGAATTAGACACGTCGGGCAATCACATATCACAGCTGCAGAAGCTAGTGGGAGGGCGCTAAATGGCTGTTGAACATACTCCCCCAAGTACCTATATCCTCCGCGAACTGCACGATGTAGCGATTCCTGACAGTGTGAGCTGGGCTCCTCAAACTATCGGCTGGAAGATCCTTGGCGTTATTCTGTTATTGGTCGCTATCTATCTGGCTTATCGCTTGGCGTTAAGGTCGTGGAATAACCGTTATCGCAAAGAAGCGCTTCAAGAACTCATGGTACTGGATGCAAGAGACAAGAACTCAACCGAGCGAACCTTTAAAGTCCTCAAAGTGGTACTTCGTTACCTAGACAGCAGTAATGCAAAGCTGTTTGGAAAAGCCTATGTAAACCGTCTGAACGCTTATCTGCCTGGTAGCGCTAACACAAGTGAAAACAGCAATGCGTTCTTTGCCGATGAAGTTTCGGAATTATGGATGCAAAGCCTAATTGACCCTAATGTGCGTTTGAGCTTTGAACAGCGTTTAGAGGTAATTCAAACCGCGATGATGTGGCTAAAACTTCACAAGCCGAATGTACAGGTAACGGTTGAGGGGCAAGACAATGTTTGATGTTTTATCTTCCAGCTTTGAATTTGCGCATCCGCTGTGGTTTATTACGTTACCTCTGCCTTTGTTGGTCTACTTCGCTGTGCCAGCTTATCGAACCAAGCAAATGGCCATCAAGGTGCCATTTTTCAGTGAATTGGTTGAAGCGATTGGTGAAGCGCCGTCTGAAGGGGCAAGCCAGCTAACACCAAGCTGGTGGCAACGAACCACGTTGATTATTACTTGGGCATTAGTGGTGTGTGCGCTCGCTAAACCAACCATTCTTGGTGAGCCGCAAGTTCGCGAACAATTAGGTCGTGATGTGATGGTAGTGGTCGATTTATCTGGCTCAATGGCAGAACAAGACTTTACTTCTAAGCGGGGCGATAAAATATCTCGTTTGGACGCGACCAAAGAAGTGCTGGCTGATTTTGCGACTACCCGAAAAGGGGATCGACTCGGTTTGATTCTTTTTGGTGATGCAGCGTTTGTACAAACACCGTTTACAGCTGACCAAGATGTGTGGCTTGAACTGCTTAATCAAACCGATGTCGCGATGGCAGGGCAAAGCACGCACTTAGGTGATGCAATTGGCTTGGCGATTAAGGTGTTTGAACAAAGCGAAAAGCAGAGTGCTGCCGTTCAAGATTCAAGTGTTGATGCCAACGAAAAAGAGAAGGTCGTGATCGTATTAACCGACGGTAATGATACGGGAAGTTTTGTTGAGCCTATCGATGCCGCAAAAGTCGCCAAGGCTAAAGGCGTTCGAATTCACGTTATTGCGATGGGCGATCCGCAAACCGTTGGAGAGGTTGCTCTGGATATGGAAACCATCAAGCGTGTCGCTCAAGAGTCAGGTGGCGAAGCCTTTGAAGCACTTAACCGCGACGAACTGACCAAAGCCTATGCTCAGATTGGTGAGCTTGAACCTCAGTTATATGAAAGTACCACTTATCGCCCTAAACAGGGGCTGCACCACTATTTGATGGCGATTGTTGTAGTGATGTATTTGACCGCATTCAGCTTAGCAACGATACGCCGAAGATCGCTGCTCGCTTCTTCGGCTAAGAATTTGAAAGGAGAGAGTGATGCCTGATTCTCTCACGATACAACAGTTCTTTACCCAGTTTCATTTTATCCGACCTTTGTGGTTGTTGGCCTTTATTCCGATGTTCTTCCTGTTATGGGTTCGTTGGAGAGAAGAGACCAAACCAACGTGGAAAGACATTTTACCTACACATTTACGTGATGCATTGACGATTGGCGAAACAGGCTGGCGCAAGCAACTGCCGTTGAAGCTATTGGTAGTGATTGTGACTATCGCCATCATTATCTGTTCTGGCCCAACATGGCAGCGTGAGGCTTCGCCTTTTGGTGAAGACAAAGCGTCGATGTTGGTTGTGCTTGATAATAGTGAATCTATGCTTGCTAAAGATTTGCCTCCAAGTCGCTTGGAACGATCTAAGCAGAAAATTAGAGACTTATTGGCAGCTCGCAAAGGCGGTAATACGGGCTTAGTGGTTTATGCAGGCAGCGCACACGTGGCGATGCCCGTCACGCAAGACAGCAAGGTGTTTGAACCGTTTCTAGCGGCTATCACACCCGATATCATGCCTGTTTCAGGTAAGTCAGCAGAGGAAGCACTGCCACTGATTAATCAGCAACTGTCTGGTGAGTTAGGCTCTTCTGTACTGTTGGTATCAGATGGTGTAAACCCAAGCACCATTAGGGCGTACGAGAGTTTCTTTAACGACAATCCGTATCAGTTGCTCATTCTCGCCGCAGGAAACAGTAATGTGGTGAGCGATAACCCTGTCGACCTAGATTCACTGCGTAACTTAGCGAGTAAGACGGGTGGACGAGTGATTGAAGTGACCGTTGATGATTCGGATATCCAACAACTGAACAGAGCGGTTGAAAGAAACATGCAGCTCAACGGCGAATCTTCAATGCCTTGGAAAGACATGGGCTATGGACTGCTTATTCCAATGGCTTTCATTATGTTGCTATGGTTCAGAAAAGGGTGGTTGGTGCAGTGGTGTGTCGTTGGTTTGATGATCACAAGCAGCATGTATTCACCAGACACTTTGGCGAAAACAGTCAACTTAACCGCTGAGAAACCAGTTGTGGTGGAGTCGGTTACTACTTGGGACAAAACAGCTCAATGGTGGTGGGACTTATGGCTAACGCCTGATCAGCAAGGACAACGTTTATTGAATCAAAAGGAATACCTTGAAGCCGCCAAGCATTTTAAGGATCCAATGCGAAAGGGCGCGGCTTATTACTATGCTCGTGATTTTAAGCTCGCTCACAGTGCGTTTTTGCAAACCAAAACTGACCTTGGTTTGTACAATGCAGCGAGTGCGTTAGCTAGGCAGCGTGAATACCTTGCCGCACGAGACCTCTTGAAATCATTAAGTGAGAAAGAGGATCTGTCACCAGAACTAAGAACGGATGTGGAGAACAATCTTGCTGTGCTTAGTGGAATTGTCGAAGAGGTAAACCGAACCAGTGAAAGCCAGTCTGGAACCACAGATGGCCCTGAAGAATCTTTAGAACTCGAAGACGATCAGCCGCGAACGGGTGATGGCGCTGAAGAAGAAACGGTAGCGGAATTGATGCTTAAGGAAACACTTAACGCGAATGAGATTTTGGGCAGCCAAGAGCTTGCCGACAAGTGGTTAAAGCGAGTAGAAGCCGATCCTAAGTTCTTCTTGAAATCCAAATTCCAAATTCAGTTAAGAGATCCTGCGCCTTCCATCGAACAAGCGTCAAAACAGGAGCAAACGCAATGAGTCGATATGATTTAGCTCTTGAAGCGATTCAATCAAAGCGAGCGCGATTCACAGCCCGCACATGGTTGTTGTCGATGACTCTTATGTTGAGTTGGTTTTTTCCTGCTGTTGCTTCTGCTGCCGATATCTTCGATCTGCAAAAAAGTGGTGACGTTGAGCTTATCGCTTGGATTGGCGAGAAACCCAAGTCAGGCGACAAAATAACGCCGGGCAAAGTCAGCGTAAATGAGCAGGTCATTCTGAACATTGAGGTGGCGACACCGCGCTGGTTAACGGGCGGCACTCGAATCGGCAGTATCGAAATCCCTAACGTTATCGCTAAGCAGCGTAACCAACTCGCGACGAACTACACAGAAAGAGTCGGTGGTACTACATGGTCACGTCAGCGTTGGGAAGTGACGCTTTATCCGATGACTTCCGGTGAGTTTGTTATTCCAACCGTACCGGTTCGTATCCAAGTTTCTGCTCCTGATGGTTCAAACGTGGGCGGTACGCTTTACACGCAGCCGATTAAGTTTGAAGCTTCGTTGCCTTCAGGTTTACTCGATAATGAAACGCCTTGGTTTTCTGCGACAGAAGTAGATATAGAGCAGCAATGGCAACGCTCAAGTGAAGAGCTAAAAGTTGGCGATGCTATTACTCGAACTATCACGATTAAGGCAAAAGACAGCTTTTCTGTGTTGCTGCCAGATGTGCTAATCAATAAGTCCACTAAGCAGTTCCAAGCTTACCCACAGCCCAACCGTTTGGATGACACTCAAGAACGTGGTGATTATCGCTCAAGCCGAGTTGAACAGACTGTATATGTGATTCAGCAGGGTGGTGAGTTTACGCTGCCAGAGTTTTCATTTCAGTGGTGGGACAGCAAAAATCAACGCCTTGAAAACGTGGTGATAAAAGGCGAAGTGTTTGAAGCCAAACACACAGTCCAATCTTTCATCAAAGCCTACATGTCGGTGTTTATTAGTGTTGGTTTGGTGTTGTTAGTCTGCATTGCGTTGATTGTTTCGGTTAAGCGTTACTACGCAAACCGCCCAACACCGAGTTGGCTGGTACTACGTCGTTTAGTTAAGCAAGGTAATTGGGCTGCATTAAGAACCTTTATCTACCGTCAATTGCGAAACCAAACCTCTCAGTTAGAACTGAATAAAGTGCAACTGGATAAAGCGCAACATGGTAAATCAAATGGACAAAAGCGTTGGCTAGAAGATAGCGAAGCCCTTCAACAAGGATGTGAAGATAAAAACGTATTCACTCGTTTATGGAAAGGGTTACGTAACTTGCCCAGTGACACATCAAACTCAAGCAATTCTCGTTCAATTGCCGCTCGCTTGAAAATCCCTAAAGCCTTGCCAAACTTAAAAGATAGAACTAAGTAGCAAACTTTAGTTATTCGCATCGAACATAATCGGCAGGTTCTCTACTATGGGGAACCTGCTTCTTTAATATGGAACTGTATGAAAAGTACCGAACTAAATCTAATTCCTATATTTGTTGCTATCTATGAAGAGCAGAACTTATCTAGAGCTGCTAATCGCATGGATATAAGCCAACCAGCAGTGAGTAAAGCACTTGCAAGGTTGAGAGATATCTATGATGAGCCACTGTTTCATCGCACCACATCAGGCGTAGAGCCAACCACATTCGCTATTGATATCTATCCTGCAATGGCCGCTGCACTTAAAAACTTTACTTCTACCTTATCCGCATCAAGAGACTTCGATCCTAAAACCTCAGGCCGCGTGTTTTCCATTGCCTGCGTCTCGGCGGCGAGCTACGAAATGATGCCAAAAGTCATGCGGTTAATCAGCCAAGTCGCACCAGGTATCGCGTTAGAGGTTCATCCTCTGTTTACCGAAGACTATGAGTCTGATTTAAGGCTGCAAAGACACGACGTGATTGTTGATATGACGCCTAAAGGAAGAACCATGCTTAAGCACGAGGTGATTTCTACAGAAGAGCTGGTCGTGGTGTGTAGTAGTGATCATCCTACGGTTGGCGATACCATCGATATGGAACAGTTCTTAGCACTCGAGCATGTGGTGGTCTCTAGGTGGCATGCGCGCAAAAGCTTATTAAGCTCTGAGCACTATAGTGACCTTGAGAAACGTAGAATCGTGTATCGCGCAGCGGGCGTTGTAGAGATGCTTCCTGTTATCGAAGGCTCTGAGTACATCGGAGTAATGCCTATTTCATCAGTGCGTTGTTTTGCTGAAAAGTACGCGGTAAAAACACTACCATTACCCTTCGAGTTGGAAGACCTCGATATGTGTATGATTTGGCATCCAAGCCGTACTAATGAACCAAGCCATAAGTGGTTACGAGCTAAGATCAAAGCGGCAGCAAAAGAGTTATCAAGTTAGCCTATACAAGGACATAGCCATGGACAGCATTCGCGTGATTTTAAACGGAAAGAAAGCCAATATCCCGGAATTAAGGCAAGCCACCTTTGCGGCGAGGGACAATGATATTGACCTGCAAGTTAGAGTGACTTGGGAATCGTCGGACATGTTTCGTTTGGTAAGCGAGGCAATATGCGATGGTGTTAAGCGTCTGATTGTTGTCGGTGGCGATGGAACGGTGAATGAAGCCGTTAACGCGCTCAACCTGTTCCGTGCCAGTGAAAGACCACAACTGGCGCTTGTCCCAATGGGCACTGCGAATGATTTTGCTACCGCAACGGGAATACCTAACGATATTTCGGGTGCTTTTGAACTAGCGCTGGAAGGCAAGGCGTTTGCGGTGGATAGCGTGCGTGCGAATGACCGCTATTTTATGAATGTCGCTGCGGCGGGTTTTGGTGCTGAAGTCACAGCTGAAACGCCAGTCGAGCTTAAAGATTTTCTCGGTGGCGGTGCTATACACTAACAGGTGTGGTGAAAGCACTTGGCTTTAAGCCCTACAGTGGCACGTTGCCCATAGACAAAGGCAGCTTTACCGGCGAGATCCTTGTGGGTGCTTTTTGTAATGGTCGCTTAGCGGGTGGAGGACAAGAGTTAGCACCCAATGCATTGATTGATGATCGCTGTTTACCCAGTCGGGTATCGAGCTATCACGCGCCACCATGGCAAGGTGGGTTATCCAAGTCAGTGAGAAGTTCGCCCCGCTGTATGTGGCCTTGAAGGAGAACCTACTTCAACAAGTGGTGGTTCAGGCGGATGAAACGCCGCTCAATGTGCTCAAAGAAGAGAAGCAGTGTTATATGTGGCTTTACTGCTCAGGCGCTGACTCGCCCGAAGCGGCACTGCCGAATGTGAAAAAATCGCCTTGTACGACTATCAAAACAGTCGCGAGAGGGTGTGCCCCGTGGACTTTTTAGGTGACTACAACGGTTATCTACAAACCGATGGCTACACGGCTTATCATGGTCTGCATCACGTCACTAATGTGGGGTGCTTAACGCAAGTTCATGGACGCGAAGAAGCTTCAAGGGGAAGGTAAATCGGGCAAGGCTGATAAAGTGCTGGCTAAACCCCCAAAACTCTACGGGATAGAATCACGCTTAAAAGGTGCGCCTGCCCAAGAGCGAAAA